>JAJDAE010000114.1 GCA_029262035.1 Candidatus Zhuqueibacterota bacterium | reverse complement strand
TATCTGAAAAAGGTTTCATAAAGTCTTCGAGCAATATCTGATTATTTGGCGTGTATTTTATCATCTCAAGTGCAAGGGTTTTTGAGCTTTCTTGGAATTTTCTTTGCACTAAGGTAACTATTTATTCTTTCTAATTCAATGATTTTTATAAACTTACAGAGCTTTTAAGTAAGCCTTAATTATTCCTCGAAAACGCCGCCCTTCTGCAGTTGAAAATAAATCACGGCAACAGCAATTGAACCAATAAATAAGTACAAAAACCCGGTTAGGTACTCCTGAAAAATTAATTCTCCAATTCCGAATAAAACAGAATAAACTAAAATTACACCACATATCCAATTCACAAATAAACGTCCGAAACCTGTATCACTTTTAACATTCGGTAATTTCGCAGCAATGGATTTCCAGCCAATCCCACCCGGATGGACACGTTCGTAGAATTTTAACAGGGTGTCTTCTGCAGCAGGCTTGGTCATGAAAGTGACCAATAACCAAACAGCTGTTGTGCCGAGTACAACAGGGTAGAGGGTTATGGGTGATTCAAAGCCATAAGACAAGGCCATTGGATAGATGATAAGCGGTGTAATCATTGCTGAAATTTCAGACCACGCATTAATTCGCCACCAGAACCAGCGTAAAATTAATACTGCCCCCATACCGGCGCTGGCATTGATAATAAATTCCCATGCGCCTGAAACTGTAGTTAATAAGTAGTTGGATATAAGTAACGATACGACGACAACCAGTCCAATACAAACCCGTGAAACCAGCACATAGTGGCGCTCTTCAGCAGTTTTATTTACAAATCTTCGATAAAAATCATTAATTAAATAAGACGTTCCCCAATTTATTTGAGAAGCTATCGTTGACATATAAGCGGCGAGAAATACTGCGATGAGTAACCCAAGTAAACCAGTTGGTAGATAGCGTACCATAAGTTTTGGATACATAACGCCTGGATCGACGGTGTTCTCATATTTTTCATAAAAGTTTTGAAATTCTTCAGTTTGAAATGCAGCGTCATTTGATTGCAAGAGTTCTCTATTATTGAACGCTTCAACAGCTTGTTCGTAAAGCGCTGGATTTTCAGCTTGCAATATTTCCGGACTTTCTGCGCGTGGCAAAATAACCAGTGCAGCCAATGCAACTAAAATCCAGGGCCATGGCCTTAACGTATAATGCGCGATGGTAAACCAAAGTGTAGCAAAAAGACTGTGTTTTTCATCTTTTGCAGACATCATTCTTTGCGCAACATAACCACCGCCACCGGGATCAGAACCGGGATACCAACTCGACCACCATTGCAGTCCAATATGCGCAATGAAGGCTCCAGCGCTAAGCGTTAAAGCGCCACCGGCGAAACCACCCGCAGAAATATTACCGATTTTTGGAAAGAAACTCAGAACTTGGGGGCCGAGTTTATTTTTAATGTTAAATGCTCCGCCAACTTCAGGTAATTGTAAAACAATTACTGCTAAAATTATACAGCCCAACATTGCAAATATAAATTGAAAAGTGTCTGTGCGGGCGGTACCTAACAAGCCGGAAGCAGATGCATAAATCGTAATAATGGTTGCAGCGATTATTACCAATAAAATTGGATCAAATTCAGGCATGGTGACTCTGAAAATTTTCTCCATAGCTTTGTGCACCCAACCCATGACAATTGCATTCATGAAGAGACCCAGATAAATAGCTCTGAATCCACGCAATACTGCCGCCTCTTTGCCGGAGTACCGCAACTCCACAAATTCAACATCGGTCATAATATTGGCCCGGCGCCATAACTTGGCAAAGAAAAAAACGGTAAGCATGCCGCCTATAGCAAGGTTCCACCAAAGCCAGTTACCTGCAATACCATTTTTTGCGACCAGCTCGGTAACAGCGAGTGGTGTATCGGCAGCAAATGTGGTTGCAACCATTGCTGTTCCGGCAATATACCACGGCATGTTTCGGCCTGAGAGAAAAAAAGTTTCGGTATCTTTACCCGCCTTTTTTGAATAATAGGCGGTAATCCCAAAGATTACCAGGAAAAATGAAACGATGATAAGAATATCCAGAAATTGAAGATGGCTCATTTTATCCTCGATTTGTTTTAATTATGGTTGGTTATAGGATGCCAACCTGTTCGTTTATAGGTTTCTGATGTACTAATGAAACGTAAAAAAATAGTTATAAATATATGACCATAATTTGATGTTAATGTCAATAATAAAAATTACTCTGTACTTTTTTTCAAGTCACGGGACCATTTGAAAAATTCTTCGAGCCCCATCACTTTCAAATAAACCAGGCCACGAGCAGATCTTATACGCGAATCTGTATTCTGGTAAAAGAAGTCTCTGCCCAAAACGGTCTTCATGTACTGATATTGTTTTACCTGAATGTGTTTTGCCAGCCCTGAAAATGGACCGTCATATTCATAACTTGGAAAGGAAGCCTCTGCTTGTGAAGCAAATGAATTTAAAAATGAATCTTCCAGGATAGCCATGCCGTTAAAAGTTACCGGCACAAACAAATTGGCTTCTGCCGGATGATAACGATACCAAACATTGCGGTAACCCCACACTTCGATATCATTTCTGCCAGTATCATTTTGATAAATTTTCAATGCCGAAGAAATTGCCTGGAGCACTTTATAATGTGTGTCGGGGCCACTGCCTTCCGGATCGAGAGCGACAGTCACAACCGTTGGGTTTACTTTTTTTAATGTCTCAACGATAGGCAAAACATCCCGGTCAACTTCCGGTTCTTGTGTGAAAATATCTCCGGTGTAAAAGCCGAGCCGAGAGTGAATGACTGATTCGGCATGGAATCCATAGTAGCCCCACAGGACATCAGCTTCCCATTCACGCGTCATACCCTTTAGACGTTGAACATCGGGGTTGTCTTTTTTGCCGGGGTAATGTAACCCAAAATACTCAGTGAGATAATCGATTCTTTGCTTCAAATCATAGCTTTTTTGGTCATCATAGATTTCATTTAAATTGCGCAAAAACCGCCGAGCCGCACCTTCATTCATTGCAAACTGATCATTTGCCGCCAAACCGTCTAAATACTGGTAGACATCACGGTTTTCAAAAATGAGGTTCTCAGATTCGAAGTAGTTTGTTTTAATGAGAGATTGAAATTCTTTTGTATTCAAAAATGTATTTGCATTTTTTGTCTGCTCCAGCATGTATTTATTGGTTACAGCTGTAAATCCGCTGGTCAGATAATTAAAGAAATGCTCATTGGATTGGTCGCGCATTAAACGAATGAGATAAGGCATATACGCAAGCATAATATCATCATGATGCGGTGCTGTGTGTAAAAATATTTGGTTCTTTGGTGCATCCAGTGCTTTAAAAATTCGTTTTTGATATTCTTTTTCAACCTTATTAAGCAAGCCGTTAAGGTTATCTTGCAACATTTTCAGAAATAGCGAGCCGGAACGAGCTTCTTTAAAATCAGGTTCTTTTAGAGCAATGAGCTTTTTGTTTTGGGCCAATGCGATGTCGGTTACAAAATGCATTTTGTCATAATTGCTAAGTTCATCTGATTTCTCGAGTGCAAGATGAGTCCGTTCCGTTAATAGTTTGGCGGCGCCTTGCGTTATATAAAATGCTGAATTTTTTAAATCGTGTAAAACTGAGGCCGGGACTTGATTAGATTCTTCTGACTCTATGGCTTGCTTCACAATTTCAGCTTTTGCTTCCCCGGCAGCAATGATAATGGCTGTTGTTTCAGGGGAAAAAGCAATTGTTTGCAGACCAATAGTAATCACCAGTCGATTTCTTGAAATTTCAATTCCACCAAGGTCTGAAGCAGCCGCTGCCTGGGTTTCGTAATTGGTTTTGGTCAATCGTGTTGTTGAAAAATGATCCGCACCTTTTACATTGAACCCGATATGGCCATCCGGCCCAATACCACCCAAAAAGAATCCGATACCGCCTAAGCTCCGTATTTTTTCCTCATACTCAGTACAAAATTGATCGACAGCGTACAAGACTCTTCTTTTGTTTTCTTCGAGAATGTTTTTAGGGGGCCTGGTGCGTAAAGCCAGATCGACAATGTGGTCGGGCCAAATATCATCGAGATTTTGCCCCTTTGCCAATCCGATTTCATTGGGATTCATAAGCAGCGCTTTTCTTGCGTCTAAACCGAATCCTTCAATGTAAAATTTATTTACATAGTAATAAAAACTATTATGCTGCGAGGAATTGATTGGATAGAATTCATCAATCTGAACAAAATGAAAACTATGCATATCCGGTTTAATTGCGGGAGCCACGCCGCCTTCTTCCAAAACATTTATTACTTCTTTTGAAGTCCAATTATTCAGTAGATAAGATACCCATTTAATAAAGTGTTCCGGTGTTTTCCCTGTTGGCAAAGAAATTGTCCAGCCGGGATTTTTCTGAGCCCACTCAATAAATCGCAGAGCTGCCAGTTTTCCCAATACGGGAAAATTTTCAACTATCAGAGTTCTAATTTTCTCTGTTGGTGGATAATTTGGTTTGGCTTTGGTTAATTCAAGAAACCTATTTTCGACTGAACTTGAAATGTTTGCTTTTGATGGTGACAATGTTGTTCTCCAATAAAATGTATAGCTTATAAACTTATTTTGCTTTAATACCCAAAGACTTGTTCTCAAATAGCAGGGTGCCCCCCCAGCATGAAACTTTTTTTTGACTGATACTTTTTAGGCTATCGTTTTTGTTGCTCCAAATACAAGTCAGCCAGCTTGTCTGCGAGGGGAGCCACCTCTGAATTATTTCTGTTACTCAAGATAATAACGCTAAATCCGTTTTCCGGAAAGCGCTGAATAACAGTACGAAATCCCCTGGTGCCTCCGGTGTGGTGCATACGCAGAAGTCCTTGATAGCTGTCGATACGCCAACCAAAACCATAGTTTTTCAAGGCCGGTGTGAAAGCTTGCTGCAAAAGCCCGGCTGATACAAGTTGCTGACCGTATAGGGCTTGATCCCACTTGTAGAGTTCTGCAATAGATGAGTAGATGCCGCCGTCACCGAGCACAGCGCTGGTCGGGCTTTGATCGGTGAAGCTTACCGAATCAGCATGAACAGTGTATCCAAATGCACGATTTGTGACCTCTGAAATTCCATCCTCGAAGGCCACTGTATTTGTCATGCCAAGGGGCTGAAAGATTTCTTCTTGTAGAAATCCGGCAAAAGATTTTCCGCCGATGCTTTCGACCACCATTGCAAGAACGGCGTAGCCTGAATTGCTGTAGCGGAAATCTGATCCGGGTTCAAAGTAAGTTGTGTCCTGTCCCATCATCATATTTAATACATCACGATCATAAACCTGGGTGTTGACCGTATCCGGCATAAGCGACTCATAAGCCACCAATCCTGATGTGTGCTGCAGCAAATGGCGGATAGTGATTTTACCTCCGTATTTCGGGAACTTCGGAAATATTTTATCCAGAGTTGTCGTAAATTCCAATTGACCACGTTCCTTCAAAATTAAGATGCACATTGCTGTGAATTGCTTGGTGACGGAGGCGAGTCTGAAATTTGTCGTTCGGGTTACCGGGGTGGAATTGGCAATGTCAGCAAGGCCAAAGGTTGTGTCGAGAACCACCTCTCCGTTGTCGATTACCATAACGGCTACGCCGGGTAAATCTCCTTGATAAGATTTAAAGATATCACCTACATCAGGCTTGTCAGAGGCGCAGCCTGTCAATATGCCAATTCCCAAAACGGCGAGCCGGCCAATTCGTTTTGTCCATTGGTGAGTCATCATTTTACAAATGTCATTCTACGTGAAATTGTTTTACCTTGGAGTCCAAGCTGATAAACGTAGATGCCGGATGGTAAGTTTGAAGCATCAAAACTCACCCTGTAGATTCCAGCTTGTTTTCTTTCTTCCACCAGCGTTTGTACTTTTCTGCCCAACACATCATAAATCTTGAGTGTTACAAAACCAACATTTGGGACACTAAAAGAGATGGTGGTTGAAGGGTTAAATGGATTCGGGTAGTTCTGGAATAATTGAAATCTGTCCGGAACCTGAGTTTCGGTAGACGCCACACTGACCAACAGGTTGGTTTTCTTTACCAGTCTTAGGTTATCAAAATAGATCCTGCCAATGGCAGCATCACCCGGGTCATGTGAGAGTTGAAAACTATCGAAGCGAAGAAGTCCGTGGGGAATACCATCACCGATCCAGGTCCCTCCTTGAGATAGGTCGCTCAACTTCCATTCTACTAAACGCCAGCCAACCCAGTCAATCGTGGTCCAGGCTGACACCTCATGATTTGCCCCCGACTCTACAGGTAATTTGTCATCAATTGCAAACCGGAAGCGATTGCCGCTGCCATCACCAAAAACATGAACCTGCAGTGTGTAGGTGCTGTCAAATTCAACAGCACGCGGGGCGCCACCGGAAAGAAAGATGCGGATAAGCCAATGATTCGCGTTCTCATCCCATTCATAGTTCAGTGTAGGAGATATTCGCTGGCGGCTTGAAACAGATGGTAAATAAGCGCCTGTGGTCATCCCAAATGTTGTATTTGGCACAACAATGCCGCTGGTAGAACCGCTGCCATTTGGCTGGAACCATGAGGTTACTGAAAGAAAACGGTCGATGATAACCACGTCGGAGTAGCGTTCTGTAGCAGATCTAAATCCGAAATTTATCTCAGAGCCAATCGGGTTACCCGATGTATCTGCAATGTCCGGTGAGAGGGAGATTGTATAGTCTTGCTCCTGCTCAAGTGGTTCAATGGACTGAATACCAAGCACCGATTTGATGCCAACCTGTGCAAGATGGTGACCGGTTACAATCGGCCCATTGGGTCCACTCAAGGTAATCGCATCGACTGAAATAGATGCTGGATCAACCAATTCGTCGAAAGCAAAAGTGATAACTTCATCAAGCGTAAAGTCGGTCTCGCTGCCATTAGCAACGGGGAAGCTCGCAATCAGTCGTGGGCCGGAAATATCTTCAGAGAGCGTGGTAAAGTTGAGAACATAGGTATCGCCTTCTACGCCATCGGCGTTGCCGTCAAGTGCCCGGCCGTTGATATCCTGAAGCTGCTCTGAGACCGTGAGTGAATAGTCGGTCGCGAAAGCCAATAGTTGGCCGAACGAAATAGTCACAATTTTGCGATCATCGGACCACGAAATTTGTGCTGTGCCTGCGCCGGGAACCAGCGAAAAAGCGGCATTAGCCGAAGCCATATCGATTGTTTTAGAAAACTCGAGGACAATTTCACCATTAACAGCCAATGTGTCATTTTGTACAGGCTCGCTGCTGACGACTGTGGGCGGTAGTGATGGAATTGCGTCAGACAGGAAAGAGGGTGATGTATCGGACTCATTCCAAAAACGATCCAGCGCAGTGGCAAAGTAAGTATAACTGTCGTTAAAATCCTGATTGCCGCTTATTGCGTCTGTGTATGTGAATCCGCCCCCGCCGAAATGCCGGGAAATAATTTCATCATCATCTACATCCAAGCTTGCGTCTTCCGAACGGTAGATGAGGTACCAGTTGTCCTCGCCCGGAGGGGCAGGAGGAATCCCAACCTGGTAATTCAAGGAATCAAGTTTTGCAACAGTAAGCGAAGGAGCGGAGGGCGCCACATCATCAAACAAACCATTCGATTTTATTTTAGTCAATTTTTGAAAGAATTTGTTTTTCGATGTTTCCCAATATGTATTGTCACGCCAGGAGCCGTAGCTAAAAAATTGAAAACCATCGACCCAGGGAATGGTGCGAACGCCGTCAACGATGGACGTGTGGCGGCCGAATATTTTTTTTACTGCGAAGTTATCGGACCATAGACCAACGGAATAGAGGCGGCCCGCAGCAATACCAGGTTCGATGAACTGTTGCCAGCAACTCGGGCAACCGGTGGAAAGAACGTCCTTAATTTGTGTTGCCTGGTCCCAGTGATAATGCATACCTACGAGTTGGTCTATGTAGCCCTCGTTGAACCACAAAGCAGCGTCCTGATAGACTACATTGAAACCCTGCCAGCCGCCCCAGTTGTAACGGCCAAGTGCAGCCGGTGACAGTCTTACCCAGGGTTTAACTGATTGAATGGAATCATGTAGAGTACTAACCAGGGCAGTTACGCTGGCTCGCCACCAATCTTCCCAGGAGCTAAAACCGGTCGGAACGCCGGCACTGAACGGATGTTCCGTATCGTAGAGATATCGTCCCGAGGCATTAGTTTGTAATTCAGATAGTTGTTTTTCGGAAATCATACCGTCCGGCAGGAAATTTTGTGAATTTAAATCACCGGACTTAATTGTATTTGTGGAATTCGTGTGCTCATTCCATCTAACGAAGTCCATGTGCAGACCGTCAATATCGTAATTTCTGACCACCTCCATGGCAACGCTGATCAGGTACTCTCTGACATCCGCAATTCCCGGAGATAGCCACGCAAGCTCGGGCGGCATAACATTTCCGTCCTGGTCCCGGCAAATCCATTCCGGATGCACCTGTGACGGACTTCCCTGTAATTGGTGCCGACTCTCAAACGTATTAAACCATGCGTGCAGTTCGAGGCCGCGTTCGTGCGCCTGTTCTAATGCATATTGCAGCGGGTCAAAACCCGGATTGACAAAATTGACCTCTGTACCCCAAGGCTCTATTGCCGAGGGATAGTAGACCGAACCGAATCTTCTGACCTGCCACAAAACCGAGCTCATATTAGCGGCCTTGTGGTTGTCCAGAATCTTTCGAATTGCGGCCTCATTGTCTTCCGCGGATTTGTCCGGGGAAAGCCAGTGAAAATCAACAACCCATGTGGCTCGAAACTCTTCATTACTTTGCGAGAATAAGTTCCCGCCGAACGCAATTAGAAAAATTACAACTCTTGCGTGTTTTATTGCCCACTTCAATTTAAACACAGTGATTATCTCCTACTATTAAAAAAAGAGGCCAGCGAA
>JAJDAE010000113.1 GCA_029262035.1 Candidatus Zhuqueibacterota bacterium | reverse complement strand
TAAATTGAGCGATTTAGCCTGAAGTTAATTTACTGCCGGGTACCAGGTACGTAGTACACGCTTTAGCGTGTTCCCAACCACCCCAAGCAAGCTGAAGCTTGTACTACAAACCTCACCCCCAGGAGAATCGCTCAATTTAGGTATAAATACTTTTGCTATTTTTTGACTTCGGTCAACTTTTCTGCGTTGGACGCTGCTTCAAAAGCTCGACCATCTTGATTACGTCTTCCGGTTGAACCTGGTAGTGATTGAAGCGGACGATTCCGTCTTTGTCGATGAGTACGGTCCAGGGCGTGCCGCCGGTGTTGTAACTGCGCATGAGTTTCGAGGGTGACTCCCGGTCACCGCTTTGCCCCACGGGAATATGAAGGTCATATTTTTTCGCAACATCTTTTGCTTGTTTGAAGCCATTGGCAGAATATCCTTCAAAGGTGGTTTGCACCGCAACAAATGCAACTTCCGGGTCATCCTCAAAATGCCGCATGACTTTTTGCAAAGTCGGGAAACCGTGACTGTGACATCCCGGACACCACGACTGAAAACAGTATAAATAAACCACTTTGCCTTTGAAATCAGAGATGTCGAGACCCGTCTTGCCGTCCGGCAGATGATGCCATTGACTGACGCCGAGAGAGGGCGCTTTCTGGTTTAGGATTCCCGTATATCGTTCCTGCAGCGTTGTAGTCAGCATCAAAAAAGCAAGCATGATGGTGAGCGGCATTTGATTCTCCTTGTTTATTTCGGCTCTGTCGTGTACATTGTTATTTAACGTATAGAAGCTTTAGTTTATTTCGGGTTCAATTGAGGAAATTAAAAAGGAAGAATGAATGTCATATACCATTTCTTTTGAAAATAGATCGGATTACATCTATGCGCATATAGAGGGCAAGGAGTCGTACGATGAGGCAGTTCATTTTTGGGAAAAATTAGCAAAAGAATTTCAGAGTGAAGAAATCAAAAAGTTTTTAATTGTAGATAAAGTAACAGGCCGCCTGTCAACAATTGAGCTTTATACACTCAGTATAATAGTTTCTGATTTATTTCGAGGAAAGACAATTGCCTTTATTGATTCGAAAGATGATACTTTTGAAGATAATAAGTTTGGCGAGACCGTTATTGGCAACAGAGGTGGAACGGCAAAGGTTTTTCGTTCTGAAGATGAAGGTTTAGAATGGCTATTAAAGCAATAATCCTTTCGTAAGTTGACCCCTCAATAAATTACACCAGGAATAATTTCTTTAACAATCAAAGGAAAAATGAGAATGTCGATTTTTACTGTGATAAAAACCATGATAAGGCTTTTGATTTTGTTTGTCATCGTCGTAACGGTTGCGAGTGGATGTGAGAAACAAGTTGAGCAAAAGTTGGAATCCACCGACGTTTCTCAAAAAGCAATACCTGTTTTGATAGACCAACAGCACGAAAGGCTAATTGTTGAAGCTTCATGCGGGCAATGTCAATTCGGACTTGAAGGAAAAGGCTGCGACCTGGCAGTCCGCATCGATGGAAAAGCTTATTTTGTAGATGGTACGGAAATTGATGAACATGGCGATGCACACGCCGACGATGGGTTTTGCAATGACGTACGGCAAGCAAGCGTGCAAGGCCGTATTGAGAAAACTCGATTTATTGTTTCAGCGTTTGAACTACTCTCGGAGGATATCGAGTAAAAGTTGTGGCGTTGCACGCCATCTAATTGTTGTTATTTGTTAATATTATTCTATTTTTCACTTAAATTTTACCGGGTTGTGAGGATTCGACCTCTTGAATCACAAGCGCAAAATATACCGAAGGAACCTAAATGCTACTTTCTCGATTGATGCCGCTCTACGCTCTTCTTACCGTTACGCTTTTTTTTCCTAATCAAAACTTGTTTTCACAATCGGCTGCGATTGCTGTTAAAATAAAAACAGCACCTATTTTGGATGGCGAGGTTCTCGACGATCCGGTTTGGAAGTCAGCCGTGCCGACTTCCGGGTTTTGGCAGACTATGCCCGAAGATGGTCATCCGGCTTCTGAAAAAACAGAAGTTCGTATTCTCTATACGGAAAATGCCATCTATTTTGGTGTGGTTTGTTATGACCGTGAGCCGCAAAATATTGTTGTTTCCGAGAGCCGGCGGGATGCTTCTCTTACTGAAACCGATGGTTTTCAAATTGTTTTGGATACGTTTTTCGATAAACAAAATGCTTTCCTTTTTGGTACAAATCCAGCAGGTATCGAGTACGATGCCCAAATAACAAATGAGGGTGAAGGCCAGTTCAGCAGCGGCTCTGGTGGTTTTAACCTCAACTGGGATGGTTCCTGGGAGGTACGCACCAAAACATCAAATCTTGGCTGGAGTGCTGAATTTGAGATTCCGTTCCGGACGCTGCGTTTTGCAAGTGGGGAAAAGCAAACGTGGGGATTGAATTTTCAACGGAACATTCGCAGGCGCAATGAAAGAGCTTTCTGGGCACGATTACCCCGACAGTTCAACTTGCAGAAAATATCACTGGCCGGCACGCTTTCAGGGTTGGAAAATATTCACCAGAGTAACCTGAAGTTCATGCCTTATACTCTGGGTGCGGTCAGCCGTGACTTTGTAAATAAACAGGACACAGATAAGGATGGTGACCTTGGGTTTGATGTTAAATACAGCGTCACTCCCAGCCTGACTCTTGATGCAACGTATAATACTGACTTTGCACAGGTGGAAGTCGATGAGTTGCAAATTAACCTTGATCGCTTCAATCTGTTTTTTCCTGAGAAACGCCCTTTTTTTCTTGAAAATGCCGGTTCTTTTTCGGTGGGAAGTCCAGGAGCTGTACAATTATTTTTCAGCAGACGCATCGGGATTTCTGAGGATGGCTTGCCCGTGCCGATTTTGGGTGGGTTGCGGCTCTCGGGAAAAGTATCGAATGTTAATATCGGAATACTGAATATGCAGACAGACTCAGTGGCGGATACCGTTCAGGTAAATAATTTTAGCGTAGTAAGGATTAATAAAGAACTGCCGAACCGTTCAGCAATAGGCGCTTTGTTTGTGAATCGGCAAGGTACCGGCGACCTGGCGCCGGATGATGATTATAACCGCACAATCGCAGTCGACGGCCGTTTTGGAATTGGCCGGTACGGACTTATTTCCGGCTTTGCTGCACGTACATTTACACCTGGTTTTGGAGATTCGCAATATGCATTTAATGCCGGCGCGGAGTACAACTCGATGAAATGGCTCTTCGTTGCTTCTTACACAGAAGTCGCTGAAAATTTCAACCCGGAAGTCGGCTTTCTTCGCAGAAGTGGGTTTAGGAGTCCATCGGCTGTTATATTCAGGCGAATCAGACCGGACAATTTTTTGGGCTTCCTGGAATTACGACCGCACATAAGTTCTAATGGATTTTGGAATTTTGACGGGTTTCAGGAATCAGGTCGGGTGCATATCGACAACCATTGGGAGTGGAAAAATGGCTACGAGGTACACACAGCCATCAACATTACTCGAGAAGGAGTTACGGAAGCGTTTGAAATTTTCCCGGGAAACTCGGTTCAAACCGGAACTTACGATCATGCAGAATTTCAATTGCTAACCTTTACCAATCGGGGCGCTTGGTGGAGTTTCCGAACGACGACAACTATTGGCGGCTTTTTTGGCGGTGACCGGGTTTCTTTTGAACCTTCTTTGCGATTTCGTCTTGGAGAAACCTTTAACACCGAGTTCAGTTTGAGCCACAACGATATCAATCTACCTGGTGGTGATTTTGTCACCAACTTATTTCGGGCACGAATATCCTATTCTTTTACGCCGCGAATTTTTCTGCAAGGTTTAGTCCAACTAAACGACCTCGATGATATTGGCTCATTAAATATGAGATTCGGTTGGCAGCAAACAGCGAATACCGGCCTGTTTGTCGTGTACAACGACTCGAGAGAAATTACGGGAAGCAGATGGGATAATCAATTTCGTAGTGTGATTGCCAAGTACAGTCATCTCTTTGACTTGTTGAATTAGGGAGATATCCGGTTTAAACCCGCGAAAATTAGTTCGTGTCTGAACGAAAACACCGACGCTGTCCTTCTGAGCGCGAAATCTCAAATGCCACATTTCAGACAGAAGGTGAGGCGCGAAGAATCTCCTGCCCGGAAGAGAGATTCTTCGCACGGCAACAGCGGACATGAAACGCTATATGTCGAACTTTGTGCTCAGAAAGACGGGTGACTTGCAGTTTTCGTTCAATCACTATTTAGAGTTGTGCCCTCTTTCGGGTTCCAATATCGTGAGCTTGCAAAAAACTCAATCAACCATCAACTTAAAGCCTTTGCCGTGCACGCTAATAATTTGAATCTGATCATCTTCCTTTAAATATTTTCTGAGTCTGGTGATAAACACATCCATGCTGCGCCCGTTAAAAAAATTGTCATCACCCCAGATTAAATTCAGTGCAAGGTTCCTTTCCAGAAGCTGATTTTTGTGTTGAACGAGAAGTTTGAGCAATTCGGATTCCCGGTGAGTGAGTTTGCGGACTTCATCATTAATCGCCAAGATTTGCTTCTGAGCGTTAAAATCGTAATCTCCAATTTTAAATGTATCCTTGTTTTTTTCCTTCAAGGGAGTATTTTGCGTGCGCTTCAAAACGGCTTGAATTCTCAACAGAAGCTCTTCCATGCTAAACGGTTTGGTTATGTAGTCATCACCGCCAATTTTAAATCCAGAGATCCGGTCTTCTTTCAAAGATTTGGCGGTTAAGAAAATAATTGGAATGTCACTATTAAGTTGGCGGATTTCGGCAGCCAGAGTAAAGCCATCCTTTTTGGGCATCATAACATCTAGCAAACAGAGCTCGTAGCGATTCTGCAAATAGTGCATTTTACCCGCTTCGCCATCGGTGCATAAATCCACTTCAAAGCCATTTTGTTGCAGATTTTCCTGCAAAACCAAACCTAAGTTAGGGTCATCTTCAAGCAATAGGATTTTTGAGTTCATATCGAAATAAGTTCTTTCGTTTTTTTAAACTTTGATTTTTCATGAACTTCAGTATTTCTTATCATGCTAATTCCAAGTAGTAAATCGAAGAGGGAAGAACGTAGGTCGTGTTCAGGAATAGGTTGAGAAGATTGGCCCTTCTTTTTCACCCTCTTCACTCTACTCTCTACATTTTTTTCATTTACTCTGCGATTTTTGTGAATTAAATATGTCAAAGAATTAAACCGGCAAATTTATCACAAATTCAGAGCCCTTGCCCGTATCACTTTTGGCATCGACAGTCCCGCCATGTGCCTCAATAATAAGTTTTACATAGCTAAGACCCAGACCAAAACCCTTAACATCGTGGCGGTTACCGGTGGGTACGCGAAAATATTTTTCGAAGACACGCTTCCGGTCTTCCGGGCTCAACCCAATGCCGTTGTCGGTAATGCACAATTGCATGGTGCCGTCTGCGTTTGCCGTAGAAACCGTTATCTCAGGAGTTTCTTTGGTGTACTTCAATGCATTATCCAAAATATTGGAAATGACATTCATCAAATGCACACTATCTCCCTTTATCAGGTGTTTTGTCGCTTTCAGGTTTGTTTCGATTTTCCCGTTTTGTTTTTCTATTTGCAGAGAAATTTTTGAAATTATTTCCTCAACAAGTTCATGCAAGTCAACAGTTGTTTTGCTTAATTCAAAGTCACCATTTTCCAGCACTGCCATCTGTAAAATTTTATCAACCTGATCTCTCATTCTTGTATTTTCATCAAAAATGATTTTGCTGTACCGTTCAACCTTGTCCGAATTTTGGGCATTGCTCGGATTTTTAAGAGACTCGCTCGCCAAAGCAATAGTTGAAATTGGTGTTTTAAATTCATGCGTCATGTTATTGATGAAACTTTTCAAGCGCTCTGCAAATTCTTTTTGTCTGAAAATCATTTTAACCGTAATCACAAAACTGATAATGATAATCAAAAGGAAAATGAATGTGGTAATGACCGATGTTTGAATCTGTCTGAAAAGGTACAAATTTTGGTCGGGAAAATATAAAGCGAGATAGTTGGTTTGGTTAAAAATATCGTTAGGAAATAAACCACGCCTGAACTTGCTGTCTTTTATTGCCCGACCAAAACCTGCATTGCTGGCAAGTACAACCGTGTCCCGGATACTTTTAAAAACCCCGTATTCAAATTTGGTGTCGATGCCTCTTTCTGAAAGTGTGGCGGTTACCAGCGAGTCAAGGCTGGCGCGGTTGAGGCGTTCCTCCACAGGAATTTGATTTTTCAGAATAAATGCATCCATAACTTTATGGACGATGCGTTGTCGTTTTTGTCCGGTTAAAAAAGAAGCATCTCCTGAATTTCCGGTTCTATT
This sequence comes from Candidatus Zhuqueibacterota bacterium, assembly GCA_029262035.1. Taxonomy (GTDB): domain Bacteria; phylum Zhuqueibacterota; class Zhuqueibacteria; order Oceanimicrobiales; family Oceanimicrobiaceae; genus JAJDAE01. The sequence continues at coordinate 14,945 of JAJDAE010000113.1, read as the reverse complement.
CATCTTCATTATAAATTTTGAACTGTCTGCACTGAACCCTAAATGCACCGAAGCATCTTCCTCTTTTTTGAAAGGCAAGCTGTATTCATGATCGCCGGCGGACTTAAACCCCTCCGTTATATTTTCGATGATTTTGCCGGACGAATCCATCGCAACAATTTTAACATTTTGTGAGTTGAGCAGTTTGAACCGCAGTTTATTATTATCGAAATCGATTTCAGGAACCAAAGAGGAGCGTTCTTTCCCAGGGATGGTGCGGTCACCTTCAGAATGGCCGGCTACTACCGTTACAAACTCACTTGTATCTAAACCCGAGAGTTGACCCGGTGGAACCATCACCTCCAAAAATTGAGCAACGGTTTCTTTTGTATCTAATTTCTGGACAATCTCGCCGAGTGCAAGATTAACATTTTGCTCGAACGTATTTTTTTTCAGCGTCATGCTGCTTTGCAGTAAATACACCTGAAGTACGATCAGGCCAATTACCGCCGACGCCACTAAAAGTGTAAGGTACAGCACGTTTTGGGGTTTCATTTTCATGGAAACAGTTTACGGAACTTTCAAATAAAAAGCTTCCTGTTTAACATTTATTAACACTTTTGCGAGGAATAATTTTTTAATGTGGTAGGCCTGATTGTTTTTGTGCATGGCCGCTCCGGCCACCCAAAAAACGGGTGTCCTCCACGGGCTACGGGTCGCCTCCTCAATCAGTGGTGCTTCGCACATTATTATAGTTGCCGCTTTGTGCGGCTTGCTTGCGGGGTCGCCCTCCGCAGAAGCCGGGACACTTTTGTTTAAATAAATTGCTTAGATTTTAACGCAAAAAGTTCAAGGAAATAGTACGACTCGACGAAGAGAAGCTGTTCTGTTTGTGAAATATTTTGATAGAATTATACCCTATTTCTTTTTTCCTTTAACCTTACCCGACTCTTCTGGCTTACTCAGCTGAATGGTATAAGCAAGCGTGAAGACTACTTTCAAACCATTAAATTCGTTGGAAAGCCCCTCATAAGTTTCGCGGTCAAAGAATTTGAAAAAGTCGTCCGGAAATTTATCGGTACCATCTGTTATTTTTTCCGGGTTTGCGTCCCGAAATATTTTTGACCTGCTTGCTACATAAACCGGATAGGTGACTTTTAAACTCAGGTGAAATGGTGTGCGGAAATAGCCTATTGCGATTCCCGTGTCAATCGAAAATGCGGAATCGTTTTTGTAAGTACCATTGAGTCTTCGAGTCAGTGGCTGGTTGTTTCCGTCAAAATAACTGCTCTCAATTGTCAGTTCTCTTTTAAAATTAAACCCGAGAAGCCCGTTTACCAACAAGATATTCCAGTATCTGCCATATTCAAACTCGGTATAAAATGAACTCCGTTCAAAGTTCAGGTCGCGGGACTCACCGTTATTAAAGGCGGCCTTGTTGCGTCGGTTTGAGAATTGAAAACCGGCAACAGCGCCCAAATTTCTCCGGTCGCCAATATAGCGGTAACCCGTTTCAAATCGCAAGCCTTCAGAGCCGTTTACGTTTTTCTGGAGGCTTTGTAAATTTTCCTGATTCATAAAATTATAAGTGTCCGTGAATCTTTGCATGCCTTCAGCATCGTAGAACGCCACGGAAAGTCCGGTACCCAGGGTTAACATGTGTTGCGCTTGCAATTGTGAAACAAACAAAAATAGTATTAAACTACATTTTCTCATGTCCTTCTCCTAATTCAACCCTGAAGGTTACATTTAATTTTATTCAAAAGCACCTATTAAAACCATACTTTCTTTAATCGCAAAGACCTTTTTAGTCGTTTTGGGGATGGGGTAGAACTTGCTCGCTTCCGTTATTTAAGGATACATTTGCAGGAGAAATATATTCCGCTATGCCTCTGGTTCCCATGCTTTATGTCGAGTAATTCAGAAGTCCCTCCTTGTTTTTTTAAGGAAGGGATTTAGGGGTGGTTCAGTCTTGTGTTGTTTTATAAATAATTTTTAGAGCAAGTAACCCGCGTTTCATGCGGGCACGGCTAAAAGCCGTGTTACTGTTTCCTACCTGGAGCTTACTATGCGGTTATAATAAATTTTAAGGAAGCATCAAATATTTCTCTTCCATTAACATTTATTAACAGTTTATAACCATTATTAACGTTTCTAAGTGAAACTAAATTAATATTTTACATCGTTTAATAAACAAAACTTTTAATCTTAATTTATCCAAAAGGAGACACCATGAAAACGTTACTTCAAACATCTGTTCTCGCCATAATTTTAGTTTTAAGTGGACTCGCCAACTCCCAGGTTATGATGCGCCAGTTCGCCGATGATAGCGACGGCGTTTTCCATCTACCTGAGGTTCAGGTGATTCTCAGTAGCAGCGACGACACCGTGTCTGTTATGATGATTTTGCCCAAACACATGCGTGGTAAAGCCTACAAAGAAATTGTAATGGAGGAAGGCGACAAAATTCTGATGGTTAATGCCGAGCGCGTTAAGCACGTCGATGTTTTAAAGAAAATTTATGAGGATGCCAAAATCGGTGACCAAATAAAATTTGGCATAAAACGCAAAGGTGAACTTCACCTGGTTGCCTTCAAAAAAGCTGATCCGGAAAGTCTGCCGAAAAGACGGATTCAACTTATGACCGGCGAACCCGGTGGCAATTCAAGGTCGGAGAACATTTTCCCACTAATGGGCACCGGGTTAATTTTAAGCGAGGTGGATGGAAATATTGTGGTGCAGGATAAAATGGATGGGATGGGCAGCCTTTCAGACAAGGATATTTTGAAGGACGATATCGTCACAATGATTAACGGCGAGCGGATCAAAACAATCGGGCAGTTCACCAAACTGTATCAGGGACTTCAGACTGATGCCAACGTGGAATTAAGCTATAATCGAGAGGGTAAGGACATGGAGTTGTCTTTTAAAAAGCCCGCTGCCCCCCAAGGCCGTATGATGTTAAGGAATTAGTCCGGTCGTTCAATCTTAACTTGTCTAAAAATAATGAGAAATCGATGAATCCATTTAAGAAAAATATTTCCGAACTGCTGGCTTTTGTTACACCGGTAGTGATCGTGCTGCTGCTGGCTTCAATCTGCCTGGCGCAGGATGGTTTGCCCTTTAACGAGCGCGATGACAAATATACTTTGCTCGGTTTAAAGCGTGCCAAAGAAGCCTATGAACTGGTTCAGCAAGAGTATGATCGGCAGAAGGAATTGCATGGACGCGATCTTATTTCGGAGTTAGATCTTGCAAGGGCGCAGAACAACTTTGCGAATGCTGAGGTCAATTATCAGCAATCGCTTTTAGCTGTTATTTTTGAAGGCCAGTACGTAGCAGTTGTGGAGGCGATGAAGTATCAAAGCGAAAACGGTGAAAAGCACGTGCGGCTCAAGCTGGAAAATACGTCCGGAGGGGACGCTGAATTTAAACGGCTCATTAATATTGAGGACGAGTTATTTAGGTCGCTGCAGCCCGATGTCATTCACGATGTGTATGTTTCTTTATTGAACCAAGATAATGCAATTATCGGCCAGCCGTATGAGGCAAAAATTGAGAGATTGATTTACGGCGAACCGGCATTTTTGGACTTTGCCATGTTGCAGGATTTGGATGTCGTAACCGTGAATATTGTGTACGGCAGCGGCACCTCCCGGGCGCCTAAAATTTATCTTCAAAAGGACAAGAGTGTCAACAAAGTGATTGTGCAGTCGGAGCAGTTTTCACAGGAAGTTGAGTTGGGAGAGTCCGCCACATTCGACTTAACCCTTGAACTTTTTAGTGGGCAAACCAACACATTCAAGCTTGAAGTCGTGAACCTGCCTCAGCAAATTACGCGCTATTTTAGTGACCCCGGAAGCGAGGCCAGGCTCAGCCAGTTTAAGTTTACCGAAAGCACGAATACACGCGATGCCGCGCTTCAGGTTTTCTTGCCCGATCGCCCGACAGATGAAGTGCAGATTGATGCTTCAATTCCATTTTTTGTGCTTGTCATTCCGCGGGAAAAGGTTAGCGAGCTTGGTGATTTTCGTAGAAAAAAGTGGACGCAGGCGGAGATTGAAAAATTAAATATCGGTTACGTTAAACTTGAGTTGGTTTCCCGTGGAATGGGGCGGTTGCTGGTGCGTGCGCCGCAGTTATATTTTTCAATTAAAGCCAACGAGTCTGTCAGCATGAATATCGATATTGTGAATGAAGGTACACGCCGGTTGGACAATATTGAAATTGAGGTTGACCCACCTTTGAACTGGGCAAAAACCATCGACCCGGAAATCATTCCCGCACTGGATATTTCTAAAGAAAAACGAGTCAATCTTACATTTACACCACCTGCGGATGTTGCAGTTGGGCGTTATGAAGTGCGGATTCGTTCGAACTCGTTTTCAGAGGGGCAGCCCATTAACGGCGATGACAAAACGGTGACTATTGAAATTCAACCCGAAACAAATATTTGGGGTACTGCGCTGCTGATTTTGATGGTCATCGGGCTGGTGCTGGGAATCATAATTTATGGTGTGAAGCTGTCAAAAAGATAAGTGTAGTCATAGGTTTGCCTTCAGATTTCGACTCCGCTCATGGTGAAGGTAATAGCCAGTTTCATGGTGAACGGAGTTGAACCCTGAATGTTTTGCAACTGATGTTTTGAAGAGTTCTAAAATAAATAAAATTGAGAGGAATATATGGAAAATAGAAATGGAGATTTTGGGCTGGAAGCCCGCACTTTGAGCAAACGCTACGAAGATGGTGTACTCGCTCTGGATAACGTATCCTTTAGCGTGGGCGCAGGACAAATCTACACGATGCTTGGCGCAAATGGTGCGGGCAAAACCACTACCATCAACATATTTTTTAATTTTATTGAACCCAGTGAGGGCGAAGCGCTGGTGGGTGGCATTGTGACACATAAAGAACCTTTAAAGGCCAAAACGAAATTGGCTTTCGTATCGGAAAATGTCATGCTGTATCCCAATTTTACGGCCATTCAAAACCTGGATTTTTTTACGAAACTGGGAGGAAATCATGACTATTCAAAAGATGATTACCGCGATGTGCTGCTGAGGGTGGGATTGCAGGAATCCGCTCATTTTAAAAAGTTACGCGGCTTCTCAAAGGGGATGCGCCAGAAATGCGGTATCGCCATTGCGATTTTGAAAAATGCGCAGGGAATTTTGCTGGATGAACCAACTTCCGGGCTTGACCCAAAAGCCGGTTTTGAATTTATGCAGCTTCTTGATGAGCTACGGGGCGAGAACAAGGCCATACTTATGTCAACCCATGATATTTTCCGGGCGAAAGAAATTGCGGATGTGGTTGGTATTATGCGGCAGGGCAGGCTCTTAGTTGAAAAAAGCAGACAAGAGTTGGCCGGAGAAAATCTTGAAGAACTTTATATGCAGTACATGGTTGGGGTTGAAGAATTGAGTAACAAACCGCAGCCGGTTTAAGCCGGTTGTTCACAAAGCCAACGGAATTGTTAAAGCACACAACCAAGCTCTTCTGTAAGGAAGAAAACCTCTTGTACGAGGCTGTTGCAAATTAAATCACGGTATCGGTGTTGAGCCATTCATGGTTCGACCAAGTTTATCTCTTCGGCAGTGCTCAGGACAGGCTCTGAGCCTGACGAAGGACTCACCATGAAGCTTCGTTTTGGAAAGTTTTATTGGTTGTTTGCCTTCACCCTGAGCGGAGTCGAAGGGTGAAAGACCTCCAAAAGGATGTGACAATAATTAAATGTGGCAAAAAAAATCAGGAGAAAACATGTTAACATTATTGATTGAAAAAGAGCTGCGGGAAATTGTGGGTTCGGCCAAGTTTGCTGTAACCTTTGGCGTTTGCTCGTTTTTAATAGTGCTGACTTTTTATGTCGGCGCCAAAAGTTACCAACTTAATTTTGAACGCTACCAGGCTGCAAAAACTGAAAACAAGCGCCAAATGCAGGGTCTGACAGATTGGATAAATGTACGTGACCATAAAATTTTTTTACCGCCACAGCCACTTGAGTCTCTGATCGCCGGAGTTTCAAATGACATCGGCCGTACAGTTGCTGTTGCAGGCCGGGGTGAACTCATGGCATCTGACAGCCGTTTTAACGATGATCCAATATTTGCCATATTTAGGTTCCTTGACCTGGATTTCATCTTTCAAATCGTATTGTCGCTGTTCGCCATCCTGCTGGCTTATGATGCTGTAAATGGCGAAAAGGAGCGCGGTACTTTGCGCCTGTCTTTTGCAAATCCGGTACCCAGGGCAACATATATCCTGGGCAAACTTTTGGGGATGCTGTTGTCTTTAATTATACCGTTGCTGGTTCCTGTGCTGCTGGGGTGCTTAATTTATTCTTTCATGGGCGTATATCTCACTGGCGACGACTGGGTTAGATTAGCCCTGGTACTTTTAACCGGATTTCTTTTTCTGGGTGTATTCCTGATGCTTGCAGTTTTATGTTCCGTAGTTACAACCAGGTCAGCTAATTCATTTTTGCTCATGTTGGTTATTTGGATTTTTGCAGTTCTGGTTATTCCGAGAAGCGCGGTTCTTCTTGCCGGCAGGGCAGTGGATGTTCCAACTATTGATGAATTGGATTCCCAGAAAAATCAATTGAGCCGGCAGCTATGGCGGGAAGACAGAAAGAAAATGAGTACTTTTAAACCGAAAGCAACAGCGCCCGAACAGATGGGAAGTGAATTTATGGCTTTTATGGAAGGGCTTTCCGAGGGCAGGGATACTAAAATAATGGAGCTGACAGACAGATTGAATGAGAATCGTCAAAATCGGCAGAAAGTGCAGGAGGGGTTGGCGCTCTCCATTGCTAAAATATCTCCGGCTGCTTCATTTTCTCTCGCGGCCACGACTCTGGCAGGAACCTCACTGGATATCAAGAATCATTTTATTTCAAAGGCAAGAGGCTATCAAACTACTTACGGAGAATTCATGAAAACAAAAACCGGACAGAATCAGGGTGGCGGCATGAGGATGATAAGGGTGAGTTCAGAGGGTGCAGAAGCGGCTGAAGAAATCGACCCAAATGAAATCCCTCTATTTGATTATAAGATACCTGAATTAAAGAGTTCAATAAATGCAGCCATGTTTGATATGGGCTTGCTGACATTTTTGAATCTTGTATTTTTCGCCGGGGCTTTCGTCAGGTTTTTGAAGTTTGATGTTAGGTGAATTTAGTATTATAAGCTGGTTTGTTTATCTGATGGTTTTTTTACCCTTCGACTCCGCTCAGGGTGAAGACTGCAACTATTTTAATTCATTTAACTGCGAAGCTTCATGGTGAGCGGAGTCGAACCATGAAAAGTCTAAATGTCAGCCTTAAACTTTCGAGGGCATGACGAAACGCTAAAATAACGAGGAAACTATGTTTAAAATATTAGTCGAAAAGGAACTCAAGGCAATTTTAAGCAGCCCAAAATTCATGACGACGTTTGCTGTCTGCTCGCTGCTGATTTTGCTGAGTATTTTTATTGGAATTCAAAGCTATGAAGCCGCTACGGCGCAATATGACTCCGCTGTTCAATTAAATGAGCAGCAATTGCGGGAATCCGGTTCATTTGGCAGATTGTCAAATCGGCTGCATCGTAAACCCGATCCCATGCAAATTTTTGTTTCCGGCGTTCACCACGATATTGGCCGTATTTCTTCAATTAAAACGCACACTCAACCCAAACTTACCAACAGCATTTACTCCGACGAGCCGGTTTATGCCATTTTCCGTTTTATCGATTTTTCATTTATCGTGCAGGTCGTATTTTCGCTGTTTGCAATTTTGTTTACTTATGATGCTGTTTGCGGTGAGAAAGAAGGCGGTACTCTGAAACTGGTTTTTTCAAATGCCATTCCTCGGGCGCAGTACATTCTGGCTAAATTAACCGGCTCAGTTCTTGGTTTGTTCATCCCATTGCTCATCCCAATTATTTTAGGTCTTTTAATGATAATTGGTTTTGGGGTGCCATTTACTGCGGCCAATTGGCTGCAATTACTTTTGCTGCTGGGCTGCTCATTTCTGTTTTTTCTATTTTTTATGGCACTTGGGCTCTTGGTTTCTACGCTCACACGCAATGCTTCAATTTCGTTTTTGTTTTTGCTGGTTTCGTGGGTAGCATTTGTGTTAATTATTCCGCGTGCCAGTGTAATGGCGGCAGCACAGTTTGTGCATGTGCCCTCTGTTTCTGAGTTAGAAAGTCAACAAGATGGTTACGCTAAAATGCGCTGGCAACAACATAGCGTTGATTTGGGCGAGCGTTGGCAAGCCAGAAATGCGGCAGCCGAAGCCCTCGACGAGTCGGAACGAGCAGCTTTCCGGGATGATAGCATGTGGCAATGGATGACCGAGGATGATGAGCTTAGAAAGGCAATGCAGGCTGATATCAATGAAAATTATGAGCGGCTGACGGAAGATTTTACAAACCGTAAAATTCAGCAGGAGCGGTTGGCATTTTTGCTGTCAAGGTTTTCCCCGACTTCCGCCTTTACCTTGGCGGCGATGAATCTTGCCGGAACAAATATCAATTTAAAAAAGCAGTACGAGACTGCTATTCAAACTTACCGTAAACAGTTTCTTGCTTATAAAGAAAAGAAGCAAGAGGAGAGTGGTGATTCGGGTAATTTGAGAATTGAAATTTCTGAGGAAGCAGGTTTAAAAATAAACACAGGGCGTGATAAAGGCACCTTGGATGTCAGCGATATGCCGCGATTTGTGGCTCCGGTTTTAAATATTTCCGAAGCAGTTTCCCGCTCCATTATTGATTTTGGGCTGCTTTGCCTTTATACCCTGACTGCTTTTGCCGGAGCGTTTGTGGTATTTTTGAGATACGATGTGAGATAAATAGGGTTGTGCCAGCATCCGAATGAAGATGTCGCGTGGATTGTATGTTCATATTTTGTGACAACTTTTGAAATGAAATTTGATCTGTTAGAAGGGGATGCAAATTGACTGTGCGTTAGATGTTTCATTCTTAAAAACTTGCGCTTTCACATGATAAATTAAGAAGTTTTCATTTTCAATTTTTGTGGTTGCAAAAAGACTGTTCTTTCTGTATCTTTGGCCGTTTAATATGGTTTTTTGAACTACAAAAATGAGAATGGAGTCCCCACGGTGCGTGAAAAACTAAAATTTGTAATCGCATCTGCATTGCCGCTGATCATTTTAAATATACCCACAGAGTTTATCCCTATCCAGGGATTGTCGATTGTTGAGCATCGGCTGATTGCGATTTTTGTGATGGCACTGCTGTTTTGGGTTCTGGAGCCTGTTCCGGTGTTTGCCACATCGGTGTTCGTTATCTTTCTTGAATTAATTATGATTTCAGACAAAAGTTTTGTGCTTTTTAAAGAAGCGGCAGGAACGGTAAATTTTGGCGTTGTTTTAAGTTACAAAGAAATTATGGCGACTTTCGCTTCACCTATTATTTTGCTATTTTTAGGTGGTTTTTTTCTGGCAATGGCTGCAACGAAGTATCAGCTTGACATTAATCTTGCCAGGGTATTTCTGAAGCCGTTCGGCACCAAACCAGCATTTGTATTATTGGGCCTCATGATTGTGACAGCTGTGTTTTCAATGTTTATGAGCAACACGGCAACCACAGCGATGATGCTGGCTATCATCTCTCCGGTATTGGCTTTATTCGAAAAGGGCGATCGGGGCAGAGTTGCGTTTGCACTCGGGATTCCTTTTGCTGCCAACATCGGCGGTATTGGTACGCCTATCGGTACGCCGCCTAATATCATCGCCATGAAATATCTGACAGGTGAGTCGGTCATTAGCTTTGGTACCTGGATGTGCTTTTCGGTTCCGCTGGTACTCATTCTTCTGACCTTTGCCTGGCTGTTATTGCTAGTTCTCCATAAACCGCAGACACCCTCAATAAATGTCGCAATTAAGGGTAAATTTAGAAAAAATTGGCAATCGCTGATTGTTTATGTGACCTTTACTCTGACAATCCTTTTGTGGTTGTTTGACTTTTTGCACGGTATGAATTCCTATATTGTCGCAATGATTCCGGTGACGGTTTTTTCCATGACAAAGATTATTACAACGCAAGATTTAAAACGCATCAACTGGGATGTACTTTGGCTGGTTTCAGGGGGGATAGCACTTGGTATGGGGCTTGAAAAAAGCGGTTTAGTCGGCCATTTAATCGAATCCATCCCATTTGCGAGTTTTCACCCTCTTTTTATTTTGTTTCTTGCAACCATCATCACAATCATCATGGCAACATTCATGTCTAACACCGCGACAGCAAATCTGTTGATTCCAATTATGGCGGTCCTGGCGACCAGTCTTCCGGGTATGGCACAATACGGCGGGACGCGACTGGTAGTCTTGGCGGTCGGTTTTGCCTGTTCGCTGGCTATGGCATTGCCAGTTAGTACGCCACCCAATGCTATGGCGCATGCATCCGGTTACATCGAAACCAGCGAGATGATGAAAGCAGGTACGATTATTAGCGGGGTTGGCATTTTGGGAGTTTATACAATGTTGTTTGTCCTTAAACAGGTAGGTTTTTTTTGAATAAAAAACAAAATGAAGAAGGACTGAAAAGGCTGGTTGCCACATATTTTTCAGATCCGGCCAAAAGATTAAAACTGGAAAAAGGTGATGTTCTGCTTGAAGAGGGCGCAGTTAATGATCGGCTATACCTGGTTTTGCAAGGCTCCTTTATTGCCAATAACGAAAACATTGAAGATGAACAACAGCAATTGTTTCTAGCAACAAAGGACATGTTCATCGGCGTGATAAGTTTCTTTTCCAGGAGCTCTATTTGCGTCGCTACAATTGTAGCCAAGGAAGACTGTGAAGTTGCCTTCATCGATCACAACCAGAGGAATAAAGCCGAGAAAGAAGGTCTGTCGCTTATTGAGCAGTTTATGCCGGTCGTGGTTTTTGATTTATTCCAGCGGCAACAACGTGAGCAGCAAATTATATTTGAAAAGGAACACACGTTAGAAAAACTGTATCAGGCAAAAAAACTGGCTTCGTTGGGACAAATGGCTGCCGGGATTGCCCATGAACTAAACAATGCAATAGCTGTTGTCAGCAGAAACGCATCCTGGTTGAACGAGCATGTTGGAGAAATGTTTTTGCAGGAAAATGAAGAAGCAATTCGTTTTTTTCAAATGGGCTCGGAAACAGGTCAGTCGCTTTCAAGCAGAGAGATTCGCGTGCAGGCCAAAGCGCTTCAAAACAAATATGATTTAGATGAAGATGCAGCCAGAAAGCTTGCTGAAATCAATGTGCCATCTACGATTAAGCTGCCACCATTAGAACAACTCAATGATTTTATTAATAGAAGTCACCGTTATTGGGAATTAGGGGCAAGTTTTCATGATCTCAATATTGCGGCAAAACACGCTTCCCACGTTGTGGGTTCAGTTAAGGCATTGGCTGCGGGCAGTAGTGGGATCCACAATGGTCATGTGTCTATACAGGAAAGTATCGATGAAGCTTTGACTTTGTTGAGTAGTCCGTTGCGGACAATTAGTGTACGGCTCAAAATACGGGAATTGCCTGATATACTTGCAAATAAGGGTGAACTTGTTCAGGTATGGACTAATCTTATAAAAAATGCCATCGATAGTCTGAAACAAAGTGGTACTGAATCTCCTGAAGTGTATATTTCGGCCAAACCGCGTGCGACCTATGTATCGATCAGATTTCAAGATAACGGGCCTGGCATTGCGAAAGAAGAGCAAGGCAAAATTTTTCAACCCAATTTTACTACGAAAGAAAAAGGACTTGACTTTGGTCTGGGACTTGGTCTTACTATCTGTGAAAGAATTATCGGAAATTATGGTGGAGAAATTAGCGTAAAAAGCAGGCCTGGAAAAACAGTATTTAAAATCAAACTGCCATTGTGAGGAAATATGGAAAAATTAACTATTCTCTGTATCGATGATCAACGCGATGTGTTGGCAGCGTTGAGAAAAGATCTTGAATCTCTTAACGAATTTTGCCGGTTTGAATTTTGTGAATCGGCCGATGAAGCTGAAGAAGTGCTGGACGAACTCGATGCAGAAGTAATTCCCTTAGCAGTTATAGTATGCGACCACATAATGCCCGGTAAAAATGGAGTTGAGTTTTTAATTGAATTTAATGGTGATGCACGATTTGAGCATACACGGAAATTTTTATTGACGGGCATGGCCACGCACGATGATACCATTACCGCCATCAACCAGGCACAAATAAACCATTATATCGAAAAGCCATGGGAAAAAGAGCAAATTCTCGAGGTAGTCAAAATACTCATTACCGAATTTGTTATGTCCGTCGGAATGGAGTACCAATCTTATCTCTCTATTTTACATCAGCAAACACTTTATAAGTATCTCCGTACGTAACTGAATAATTTCTTGATAGCCTGAGTTGTTTTCACTATTTTAAATCTACATTTCTGAAATATCTAAAAAATGAAATATTTCGTAAGACCAATTCTTGAAAGTCATTTCTGAAGAAATACTATTTTAGGCTGGAGAAAAGATAATGTTTAACCCTATAAAAAATATACTGTTCGTTGCGGTTTTGTTGGCCACCACAGCTATTCACTGCGGGCAGAGTGAAGGAGAGAGGGCTTCTTCGGCGCCATCCGATTTGCGGACTCGTAAAACCGGGCAGGACTGGCCGACATTTCGCGGGCCAACTGGTGACGGGAAGTCTGCTGAAAATTTCCCCATGGCAGAATTTGGTGAATCCGGTCCGCCAGTTAGGTGGAGTCTGGATGTCGGCGAAAGATACAGTGCGGTGGCCGTGTCGAGTGGGCGGCTTTTTTTATTTCACCGCCTGGGAAATAAGGAACGATTAACCTGCCTGAACAGCGAAACCGGCAGTGAACTCTGGTATTTTGAATATGGCACGGACTACGAAGACCTGTATGGCTTCAGCAATGGCCCGCGTTCCACACCTGTTGTGGATGGAGAGCGAGTTTATATTCATGGCGTGCAAGGCCCGTTGCATTGCCTCAATGTGGCTGATGGCTCAGTAGTCTGGCAAACCAATACCAGCGTCGAATACAATGTTGTAAAGATTTTTTTCGGGGTTGGCTCAACGCCTGTGGTTGAGGGTAATTTACTTCTGGTCGTGGTTGGCGGTTCACCACCAAATGATTTGGCAGATGTGCAAGCCGCTGACGGCAAAGTGGAAAGCAATAACACCGGTATTGTGGCTTTCAATAAATTAACGGGTGAAGTAGTTTACGCCTCACTTGACCAACTTGCAAGCTACGCCAGCCCGGTTATCACCACCGTTGATAATCGCCGTCGGGGCTTTCTGTTTACGCGCGAAGGTTTGGTTGGCTTTGCGCCGGAAACAGGAAAGGAGGAGTTTTTCTATCCCTGGCGCGCCAAGACATTACTATCCGTCAATGCCTCAGATCCCGTGGTTGCGGGAGACCTGGTTTTTGTTAGTGAGTCGTACCGCCTGGGGAGTTCCGTTATCCGTACCCGCCCCGGTGGTTACGATGTGGTGTGGAAAGATAAAAAACGCAGTCGTGCAAAGGCAGCTGAGCTGCACTGGAATTCGGCAGTCCATCATGATGGTTTTCTGTATTGTTCGTCCGGTAAAAATACCAACGGCTCGGATATCCGCTGCATCGAAATGACAACAGGCCGGATCGTTTGGAGTCATACCACCAATGAGCGGTCGTCACTTATTTATGTGAATGAACATTTTATCAGCATTGGTGAAAACGGCACATTTACATATTTTAAAGCTCAGTCAGACAGCGCCAACATTATTGCTTCCATGCGCTTGAAAGGCAAAACCGGGAAAAATCTTAACCTGAAACCCGCCTGGTCAGCCCCGGCTTTGTCTAACGGTTTTCTATATGTGCGTGGAAATAATCAGCTCGTTTGCTTTGATTTGATGGACACTGCAACTAATTTATGAATACAGCCTGCCAGTTCAGCACCTGGCAGGGGGCTTGTTGTTATAATTGTATGCACCACAAAAGGAGAATAAATGTCTGAAATTGCAAACACCCCGGAACCGCCATACTATGCCGTGGTATTTACCTCGCATATAAGAGATGATAATAGTGGTTATGGAGAAATGGCTGATAAAATGGTTGAACTGGCAACAAAGCAACCCGGATTTCTGGGTGTAGAATCAGCAAGGGAAAGTGTCGGTATTACAGTCTCATATTGGAAAGATTTGGAATCAATTAAACTTTGGAAGCAAAATACAGAACATCTTGTTGCTCAGAAAAAGGGCAAAAGTAAGTGGTATGCAGAATTTAAAACACGGATAAGTAAAGTAGAAAGGGATTATGGATTTAGCAATAATTCATAACAGTCTCCAAGCCTTTCTAAAAAGAAACGTTGTTGTGAGACTCGCTAAAATAAGTTATAGTTAGTGTCCATCCGGGGTCGTCATTCCCGAATGTTCTTGTCGGGAATCCATTCATAGTTCGTGCGTGGATTCCCGCCTAAAGTGTGCGGGAATGACGGAAAAAGGTACTTTCCGGATCGACACTAGTTAGTGATTGACCGAAATCTCTATTCTCGCGTCATGCTGAGCCAAAAGCCCCGGAGACAGCTTTTCAAAGTATCTGTTGGTGTGCGAAGAATCTCTCTCGCAAGAGGCTGTTGCAAATAAGAAAAAGGTCGTATAAGATGTCATTCCGATTGCCCGCTTTTGGGGCATACCGGACTACGCTTAAAACCTTGCCTTGGCCGTTGAGATTCCGGCATCGCACAAAGCGCGAGCCGAAATGACAGGCTATTTTGGGCTTATTTGCAATAGCCTCGCAAGCAGAAGATTCTTCGCGCTTCCACTTTTGCCTCAAGCGGGAGATTTGAGAGCCCACGCTCAGAAGGACATATTTGTGAGTTTTCGTTCAGGCATTAGTTAACCGAGCGACTTGTTCTGGATATAAAATAATGGAACCATTTAAAAATATTTACAACCAAACCTTTTTTGAAGAGTTTACAAAAGCTCTGCAGGCGGCTCTGCCAAAACTTGA
>JAJDAE010000112.1 GCA_029262035.1 Candidatus Zhuqueibacterota bacterium | reverse complement strand
CCCGCATAAGGGTCTAAGTCTACAAGTTGGATTTTAGATAAATCCACATAATCATCGAGGTAAATTAGTCGCTTCGAGCTGGTTTCGGCCATGCCATGGTCCGAGACAATTATCAGGTTGACGCTATCCAATAAAGCAATGTCGCGTAGTCCGTCAACAAGTTGGCCTAACAGGCTGTCAGCCATTGCAATTGCTTTTGAGGTTTACTGGTGTGGCTTATAATTTTTTTAAGTTGTTGAGGGAAATAAAATTTACTAATTTAAGGAGGATAACATGTCAAAACAAAAAAATCAAGTTCAACAAGAGCAAGAAAAAAATATAGCAAAAGGGGGGGGGGTACTCTTACTCTTTGGCGTCTTGTTTTTTGGTGTCATTTTTTGGGGTTGGCTTACTCTTTGAGCTAACAACGGATGGTTCAAAGCCTAAGCGTATTTATTTTAGTTGCGAACAGATTTAGTATTTCGGATATGAACATTTAAAAAGAGAATTGAAATGAATGAAATAAGAAAGATTTTAGTGGCAATAGATTTTTCCAAAAACTCCCGTATCGCCTTGGATTGGGCTGTATTTTTTGCCGATAAATTTGATGCCAGAATTATTCTCTTTCATGCTTTTGCTATGCCAGATGTGATGAAAGAACCGGCACAAAGACATAGAAGCTTAAATAAAGATATCATGAGTCGGGGCAAGGAGAAAGCGGCCATCGATCTACGTGTGTTTGCAGACAAATATAATGAAAATAAAATTACGGAAATTACCGAAGGTAAACCATTTATTGAAATCATCAAGGCTGCCAGGAACTACGATGCAGACCTGATCGTTATGGGTACGCATGGCCGCACGGGCTTGACAAGTATGCTCATAGGCAGTGTAGCAGAAAAAGTCGTGCGAAAGGCTCCATGTCCGGTACTGACTGTTAAGCACCCAGATTTCAAGTTTGAAATGCCATAGGATACACATGTGATCTATGAACGCAGAAAAAAAATAAATAGGCAATCAAAGTATGAGTCAATTAAGTACTTCGAGCAGCTTGTTGCAGAAGTTATTGAGGAGCTACCAGAGAGGCTCAGAAATAAGGTTAGGAATCTGGGTATCCTCGTGGAGGAGGAGCCGGCAGAGGATTTACTTCTTGAGCTGGGGCATGACCCCAACGAGCACCTATTAGGACTCTATGTCGGCACACCATTGCCCGAGCGGGCATTTGGAGAGGAACCCTATCTGCCGGATCAGATTCTTATCTTTCGAAAACCGCTCAAACGTATATGCAAAAATCGTCAGGAGCTACGGGAGCAGATTCGAATCACCGTGATTCATGAACTGGCGCATTATTTTGGCTTCGATGAAGAGCATCTGGAGAAATTGGGGTTGGATTGAATTCAAGGCGAGAGGCGATGAACACCAAATTGTGTCGAAGATGCACAAAGTCGAATATTTAATAAGATGAACGAAATAAAGGAATGAGAAAAAATTTTATCTTCTGAAAACGTATTACCCGTACTGGTATTGTCTGGCGGCGTTCCCGATGGCGCGATAACTAACCTGATTATCTACGTTATGGTTGCCATCGGTTTTTCTTTTCTGTGTTCAATTTGGGAAGCTGTATTGCTGTCCACCTCGTTTTCCCATATAGAACTGTTGGTAAATCAAGGGAAACGGGCCGGCCGGATTATGCGCCATCATCATCAAAACCTGGAACAAGGCATCTCTGCTATTTTGACCCTCAACACCATTGCTCATACCGTTGGTGCTGCCGGGGCTGGCGCTCAGGCAGCTATTATTTTTGGTAACAAATGGATTGGCTTAATTTCAGCTGTCCTCACTTTTCTTATTCTGGTTTTTTCTGAGATTATCCCCAAAACACTAGGTGCGTTCTATTGGAAACAGTTAGTGCCCTTCACCGCTTATGGTATAAAGTTGTTGGTGTGGTTTCTATACCCGGTTGTTTGGGGTGCCGGTGGCTTGAGCCGTTTGCTCACACCTCGTAGAAAGGAGCCAACAATTTCACGTGCCGAACTGGAAGTGTTAGCGAAAATTGCGGTTAGAGAGGGCGCTCTGGAAGAAAAAGAACATTTCATTTTTAAAAATCTGTTGTATCTGCGCAGTGTACAAGTGTCTGATATTTTAACCCCGCGCACAGTAATTTTTACTTTGCAACAAGACATGACTGTTAGGGAAGTTTTGGATAATCATTGGCCTTTGACCTACTCACGCATCCCGGTTTATAACGAGAGCATGGATGACATCACCGGCTTCGTTTTGCGTTATCATATTCTGGCCACAGCAGCTGAAGGTAAAGACCAGGTAAGATTACACGAGTTTGCAAGACCTATTCATCCGGTGCCGGAAACAGTCAATGTGGCCACGGTCTTGCAAGAATTCATCCGGAGGCAAGAACATATTTTTTTGGTCATAAGTGAATATGGCGGAACCGAGGGGATAATTACACTGGAGGATGCTATTGAATCACTGCTGGGTACGGAAATCACTGATGAAACTGATTTGGTAGCTGACTTGCGGGAATTAGCAAAACAGCGGCATGCCCGCCGACAGCAACCATTGGGGTTGTCGAAGGACGGGAAGAGTGGTGAGGCACAAGCTGGCGGTACGGTAAAATCATCTTAATCGTCCCTCCCATTTACTAATTGTATAGCTGAAAAGTCTGAATGAGAACTCAAACATCAAGTGCAAAAAATTAGTTTCAAACAATTTCTTAATGTTTCGCTATTTCTCGAAAAGTGAATCCTACTTGCATGTATTCTTTTATTTCATATGTTTTAGAACATTGAACTGTCACTTACTACTTGAACCCACCAGATTGTAGCTGCTTATGGAAATACCTTTATTAAACGACATCGTCATTATTTTCGGACTGTCGATTATTGTCCTGTATATTTGTCATCGTTTTCAAATACCGTCAATCGTGGGTTTTTTGCTAACCGGGATATTGGCAGGGCCGCACGGTCTGGGGTTGATCAAAGCCCTTCACGAAGTCGAGCTCTTAGCTGAAGTCGGTGTTGTGCTGCTACTTTTTACCATCGGTATAGAATTCTCGCTGAAAAGCCTTCTGCAAATCAAAAAATCCGTTCTGTTGGGCGGTTCGCTGCAAGTGACGCTCACTCTCATAGCAGCCTTTTTCATAGCTTCTCATTTTGGTCAGGATTTCGGGCAAGCCGTTTTTATCGGATTCCTTGCAGCCCTCAGCAGCACGGCCATTGTACTTAAACTCATTCAGGAACGTGCTGAAGTGGATAGTCCTCACGGACGTACCACTCTGGCCGTTTTAATCTATCAGGATGTGATTATCGTTCCGATGATATTATTCACACCTTTACTGGCCGGTGCTACAGGAAACTTGGGTGAAACATTTCTCATTCTTTCGGCCAAAGGCATCGGCGTCATCGCATTGGTGATTCTCAGCGCTCGCTGGATTGTACCGCAGGTGCTCTATCAAATCGCCAGAACGCGTAATCGTGAACTTTTCTTATTAAGCGTTGTCGTAATTTGTCTGGCGGTTGCCTGGATAACTTCCAGTATGGGACTCTCTCTTGCCCTGGGCGCTTTTTTGGCCGGTTTAATCATATCTGAATCTGAATACAGCCATCAGGCGCTTGGTAATATCTTACCCTTTCGTGACGTCTTTACAAGTTTCTTTTTTGTTTCCATAGGCATGCTTTTGGATGTTGGTTATCTTTTCCAGCAGCCGTTACTGATCTTGTTGATTGCAATCGCTGTGTTGGCACTAAAAACCATCATCGCCGGTTTTGCAACCATCCTGTTGGGTTTCCCCCTGCGCACCGGAATTTTGGTTGGCCTGGGGCTTAGCCAAATAGGAGAATTTTCTTTCATTTTATCAAAAACCGGTATCGAACATGGTTTACTTGCAGGGGACGTCTACCAGATGTTTCTTTCTGTCAGTGTCCTGACCATGGCTGCCACGCCCTTCATCATCGCCGCGGCGCCTCGTATGGCAGATATTGTGTTGCGATTGCCTATGCCGAAAAAGTTACGAGATGGATTCTATTTCTCACCATCCACGGGGAAAACGCGTAAAAATGACCACCTTATTATAATCGGGTTTGGTGTTAATGGCAGAAATCTGGCGCAAGCTGCCAGATCCGGAAACATCCCTTATGTGATTATTGAAATGAATCCGGAGGTTGTCAGGAAGCAAAGTGCAAAGGGTGAAGCGATTAGTTTTGGCGATGCAACTCAGGAAGCGGTGCTCAAACACGCGGATATCGAAGATGCCAGAATTGTGGTCGTGGCAATTAACGACCCTGCAGCAACGCGCAGAATTACCGAATGCGTTCGCAAATTGAATGCAACAGTTCATTTAATCGTGAGAACACGCTATGTACAAGAGATGCAGCCGCTGCATGAGTTAGGTGCCAACGAAGTAATTCCCGAAGAGTTTGAGACCTCCGTGGAGATTTTTACACGTGTTTTGGCTAAATACCTGATACCAAGAGATGAAATTGATAAATTCATTGCCAAAGTACGTTTGGACGACTACGAGATGCTTCGTAGCCTTTCCCCAAAATCTTCATCTTTGTCTGATTTAAAGTTTCAGTTTCCCGATATTGAAATCAGCACTTTCCGGGTTGAAGAAAGGTCTCCGTTGGTGGGTAAGTCTCTAGCTCAGATTCAGTTAAGGAAAAAATATGGTGTGACTTTATTGGCGTTACATCGAAACTCAAAAATAGTATCTAATCCCGGTGGTGCTTTTACAACATGTGCAAACGATGTTTTTTTTGTCCTTGGACAGCAAGATGAAATTGCCTCAGTTACAGGCTTATTTCGTAATATATAAGTAAAGAAGTTGAACAATGTTGTATCAAAGGTTTATTGATTTACCCTCAACTCAAACAACTCTTGCTCACTCTCAAAGTACTTTTTCTCAAACAATGAAATATAGTTTTTCGGCGAGATAGATTGTACTGTAGTGCTCTTACCTGTGGCAATTTTAGCAGCGAGGGCAAGCTCTTCCAAATATAATTTCCAGTTGCTGCGCAGAATAATTTCTCCGCCCAACGCGAGTATATCCGTAAAGGCAGGGTGGCCATGCCAGCGGCGTTTAAAGTGGTTTTTCTTCGGCCAGGGATTCGGGTAGAGGATGTAATGCTGTTTCAGCCTCCAGTCGTTTTTAACTGCCAGATGCCAAATATCAACTACCTCAGCACGTAATAGCAGGTAATTTTCACCAGCATCAAATTTCTCGTTGGCTTTGCGGATGCGCTCCTTGGATTTATCCATGCCCACCACAAAACATTCCCTATGTTTTTCAGCAATCTGAACGGTGCTCTCGCCGGAACCACAGCCGGAATCAAAAATCAATTCACCACCATGCCGGTCAGCCATTTCCTTTATTTGTTGAAAAATCTCAAGACTGGCCTTTTTTACCTTGTGCTGAAATGGGTTTTCAAGATGTCTGCGGACTACTTTTTCAAGGTCGGAGTGAATTTCAGTCTGGTTTGTAGAAATTGTTCTGGAATTGGCCTGCATTATTTAAAAGCCCCCCTTCGAAGGGGGATTTAGGGGGATGTCGCTAGGATCTAAATTTAGCACAACTTTTATGGAGTCAAGGCTGCCATCGTTGGGAGCCGGTATCACGCCGAGGATATGCGCCATCAATTCATATAAATGAATATTGCTGAAGGAGGGTACTCTCAGGCTGCGTTTAAATGCCGGTCCGTGCGCAATAAAAATTGCTCCCATGGATTGCAGTTGGTTGTCGTAACCGTGGGTACCGCCAATAAGTTCTTGCCTCGAATCCATTTTATGACCACGGTGGGTGGTAATTTTCCAGCCATCATCCGGTAAAGCTATCAACGCCGGAATGCGTTTGTTTCGGTTGTAATGAAGTCGCGCCGGGATGTCTTCTTTCTTGTAAATTTTGAAATTAGGATGAGCGTCTGCAAGCTTGTGATAAATCTCATCGGTGCCAAGTTCGTCTGGATTGATTCCCGCATAAGGGTCTAAGTCTACAAGTTGGATTTTAGATAAATCCACATAATCATCGAGGTAAATTAGTCGCTTCGAGCTGGTTTCGGCCATGCCATGGTCCGAGACAATTATCAGGTTGACGTTATCCAATAAAGCCATGTCGCGTAGTCCGTCAACAAGTTGGCCTAACAGGCTGTCAGCCATTGCAATTGCTTTTGAGGTTTTTGGCGAATTGGGGCCGAATTTGTGACCGGCACCATCCACCAGGCTAAAATAGAGTGTTACAAATTTCGGTTTGGTAGAGTCCGGCATTTGAAAAAAATCAAGGGTTCGTTTTATGCGAGTTTGATTTGGCAGATAGTGGTCGAAAGGCTGCCAGTAGGTTGGTAGAACACCTTTAATTTCAGCCTCGCTGCCTACCCAAAAAATGGGTGCGGTGCGAAGCCCCTGTTTTTCGGCTGTCACCCAAATCGGTTCACCGCCCCACCATTCAGAGTTCTGCACCTGCTCACGATCGCTCATCTTAAATTTTTTTTGCAGGTCCGTATCATGCATGGTGTTCGCTACGATGCCGTGGTTCTGAGGGTACAGCCCGGTAACAATGGTATAATGGTTCGGAAAAGTTTTGGTGATAAAGCTTGGTATCAAAGATTCAGCCCGGACGCCGTTTTCGATTAAAAAATCAAGGTTGGGAGTGTGCGCTTTTTCGGGATAATCCCACCGGAAGCCATCAATAGAAATTAGGATAATTGGCTGATTCGGTTGGGCATTGGCAGCAGGTAGAAATAGGAGATAAAAAATCAGTATGTATTTTTTCATCTGCACGTTTTTTAAATAGTTTGGATTGTAATGCAATAATTAAAGAAATCATGCGGGAAAACAAAAGTAAAAAAGATTGATGGGTGATTTATTCTGCAATTACCGGATCGCCAATCGTGAGCACTCCGGTTTGTTCCGGAATTAGATTCATGCCAAAAAGAACCTGGCCGTTCACATTGCGGTAAGTATTGAGCGTTGTGAGTGGTTCCTTGCCCCTTTGTGCTGTTTCGGGGTCGATGGTTGTTACCACACAGCGTGCACACGGTTTCGCAACATGGAATTGTACGGAACCGATTTTTATTTTTTGCAAGCTATCTTCGGCAAATGCTTCGCTGCCGGTAACGACAATATTGGGGCGAAATCTTTTCATTGGTACGGGCGTTTCAAGTTTGCTGTTTAAATCATCGAGAGAGGCTTGCCCGATGAGTAGATACGGATAACCATCCGAAAAGCTGGTGATACCATTGTTGATGTTGTAGACCGGGTCGATCTGCAGATTAATGCTGTCCGGCATAAAAACCAAAAGGCATTTCATCTGCATAAATTCACTAACCCACGCATTGGCTTCCTGGCTCACAACTTGAGCCTTGCAGGCTTTCTCCCAAATTGTCACGTCCAGCCAATCGTTGGTTTCGGGTTGAAAAGGAATCTTTAGTGTTGAAAAGCCCGGCGCCTGAATTTGCAGACTATCTTTGTTGATTTGAACGGAAGCAAGCGTCATATTCGAATTCTGTCGTTGAGTTTGATATTTACCGGTTTCATCGACAATCATCCAGCGGCGGTCGTGCTCGAAGCCGCGTGCCTGTGCATTTGCCTGTTTTAAAGAAATGCCACCAAGTGATTTAACCGGGTAAACATTGATTTCGCTTAACTCAAAGGCTGCCATTTTTTCTTTCGTTTTTGAGATCTAAGTTGAGTTTCCGGTTTAGTCGCTGCCACCGTTCTTTTTTTGAAAGGCTGCGGGTCAGGTTTGAGGGATTTGTACCAAACCAGACCTGTTTGATTTCTTCAAAAAATTGCAAGGCTCCGGGTTCCCGGCGCATAAATTCATTTAAGCTTTCATTTTCAGCTTTTGTTAATTCGCCTGCAATCCAGCGTGCAATAAAATTTTCGGAAGTGAATTCTGAGTTTTTTTCCATAAAAAATAAAGAGAGTATAAAAGAGTAACTTGTGATGTTTTAATAAAAACCAATCTCGCGCGGAGGCGCAGGGGCATTTTCTTGCTGTGTCCACACGATATTTACAGCCGTGTCCCGCTATTTATAGTACACCCAAAAGCGGAAAACCCTTCAATCTTTATCCACGTATTGCTGATTCAATTCGAGGATTCCTGTTGGCGCACCAATTATAGTTAAGCGATCATTTTTCATTAAAACTGTGCGCCCGCGCGGAATAATGATTTCTTTGCCCCGGTGGATGATCGCAAGCAGGCTGCCTTCGGGCATGTGAAGCTCTTTTACTGCTTTGCCGATTAAAACGCCGGTACTGTCATCGGGCAATAATTGCAAATGTAGATAATGTTCGTGGCGCAGAAGAATTTCACGTAAATCATGTTCTTCTTTTGCTGCCAACCATTCTTTGATAAAGCCTTCTTCATCGACCTGACCTGCAATTTGTGCTAATAGCCGCAAATGCTGACCGGGGTTTTCTTCCGGGCTGATCAAAAAGAAAAAAGCGTGAACCGGCTCTTGTGAAGACTGCTGCCCTATAAATTCTTCGTCCACCTCAACGATTACCCCTTTTTGCGTTCTGAAGATAAGGACCTCAGGCTTTCGGATATTCAAGCGCAAATGCGGTAGGGCAGCGCCGTGCGAGACCGGTGTGGCGCCAATTTTAGTACCCTGCATAAAATTCTCTTTTAACTTATCTTTTGAAATACCCAGCCTGTTAGAAAACTCTGCCGATGCTTTGTCAACCAAATGCTCGAAAGTTGTTTTTCCTTTAATGTCCAAAATGGTAGCACGGGCGATAACAATATCAAACGGATCTTCTTCACGCAACCCTTTTTCTTTTAAAATACCGCGCAGTTCCCGGTCAAGCCCCTGGTATCTTTTTTCCCCAAGTCTGGCAAAATAGTGGTAAATAGCGCCATCCCGTTCGACTTTATCTTTAGCATAATAAACAAACCAGAAGATTCCAACAGTAACCAGCCCTAATGTAAAAAGTGTTGGGTAAATTCCCATTTCAACAATCAAATACATGGGTGCAAGCATACCCACAATTTGCAACCACGGATAAAGCGGTGAGTGATACCCGGGATCGTAGGCTTCGAGCTGGCTTTCGCGCATGATGATTACAGCCAAACAGCACAGCGCAAATAAGAGCAACTGAAATGCGCTGGCAAGCTTTGCGATTTTAGTCGGGTCTAAAAAAACTATACAAAAAACAATCAATGCAACTGTAGCTAAAATTGCAAATTTTGGTGTTCTGTGTTTGTTGAGAATCCGGAAAAATCGAGGTATTAAATGATCCCGGCTCATGGCGAGAGGATATCGGGAGGCACTTAAAATTGCAGCATTGGAGATGGAGAAAAAAGCCAGCACAGCCGCGATACTCATAATAACGGCGCCCCAGTGACCGACCATTATTTCGGCCGCTGTGGCAACCGGTGTTAAATCATTCTGAAAGACATCTTGTGGAATAATGCCAACCAGCACCGATGTACCGATTCCGTAAATAAGAATAGCTGTGCCTAAAGCCAGGAACATTCCCAGGGGTAAGTTTCTCTCCGGATCTTTAACTTCCTCGGAAACACTGGCTATGTTTGTGAGACCAACATAACTGATGTAAACGAGACCGGCAGTCGCATAAACGGAACCGAATCCTTTTTCAAACAAAGCGGTAAAGTGAGAGAAGTTAAGTTGGAATGAACCCAGCCCGAGAAACCAGGCCAGAATTGCGAGTAAGGCAACAACCAGTATTACTTGAAAACCACCGGTTTTTTTTGCACCGTATAAATTTACCCAACCAAAAATTAACGCCAGCGCCACTGCCGTTGGTGTTATTGGCAGGTTTGGAAAAAATAACCCGACATACGCGCCCATGCCAATTAGTGCAAATGATGTTTTGAGAATAAGAGCCAGCCAGGTGCCAATTCCGCCTATTGTACCCATTAATGGACCCATACTGCGATCCAGATAATAATATATTCCGCCGGCGCGCGGCATTGCCGTTGATAATTCTGCCATACAAAATACGGCCGGAACCAGGTGAAGCGCTGCAATAAGATAACTAACCATAATTGCAGAACCGGCTTGTGTTACTGCCAGACCCGGCAGCAGAAAAAATCCGGAGCTTAACGTGCCACCTGTTGCAAGTGCATAAATTTTAAATAAAGATAATTCTTTTTTAAGCGTTTTTGATGATTGAGCCATATTATTATTTGATAAAGAGTGGTATGAGATTCGTCAATGAATTCATTAAATTAAACTGCAAGTTTCGTTTCGGATTCCGACCAAGTTGCTTTTAGTTGAAAAAATTATTAGAGCTAAGTTGTAAAAGAAGTGTTAAAAAAAACTTGCCAACTTCAATGTTAATGTAAATTTAGGAAATGTTTTAATACTCTCCAATCAAAAAAACTAAAATCACAGTCTTTTTATTTGTTTCAGGAGTTAAAACAAACCAGAATTAATTTGCTCATAATTATGAATTTTCTATATTAACTATGTGCGAGTCGTATTTTTCTACATGAATAAAAAAATAGCCAACTATGTTTTTCTGCTAAGCGTCGTATTCAATTTTGCGGTGCCTTACAGCAAAATTCATGCATCCGAAAATACCTACCACAAACTTAGTCAGGAAGGCATTCAGCTGGCTTACAATATGCATTTCGACAAATCTACCGAAATTTTCAACACACTTATTTCCATGCAGCCGGACAACCCTTACGGATATTTACTTCAGTCCGTAAATTTATATTATCGCTACCAGCTGGAAGAAAATTCCTCTCATTTTGAAGAAGCATTCAAACAAATGGCGTTTAATGCCATGGAGCGTAGCAAGAAACAGTTAGCCACCCGGAGCAATAAACTCGATATTTTGTACTATCTGGGTACCGTCCATATCTATCTTGCCGCCTATCACGGCTGGGAAAATAATTGGATTAAGGCCTATATTTACGGCAAAGACGGCATTGAATATCTCAAACGTGTCATCGAGCTGGACCCGGAATACCACGATGCATATCTCGGTTTGGGCTTGTATCATTATTACACGGACATTCTTCCAAAAGTTGTTAAGCCGCTTACTTTTTTACTTGGCATTGAATCAAACAAACAAAAGGGATTAAGAGAGCTTGAGGTTGTCGCAGAGCATGGGAGTCAATCACGCGCCGAAGCGCTTATGTTTCTCGGCACAATTAATTTGTACATTGAAAGAGACTATCAGAAATCTCTTGAGTATTTGGAGAAATTGGTTCAGCTTTATCCTGAAAACACCAGTTTTTTAATGCTGCTTGGTGAAAATTATCAGAAAATTGGTGATCCCAAACGCGCGATTCAAACGCTGAACTACCTGGTTTCAAATAAGTCTGTCAACCAGTTTCCCGTGCTGGCGGTGAGTTCATATTTTCGCCTTGGAAACATTTATTACGGCTTACGGGAGTTCTCCCTGGCCATTACAAATTACCAGATAATGCTTGACCTTGCGATAAAATCTAACCAGAAAAATGGTAAAGTAGAATGGGCAAAAGCGCTTGCAAATCTCAATTTGGGTCGAACCTATGACCATATGGGTGAGCGCAAAACCGCATTAGAGTATTATGGAAAGGTAAAGAAATCTGACCACAAACAGGCTTACAAATTAGCGCAAGAACGTATTGAAATTCCGGTGAAAGTGTCCGGAGATCATGCGAGTTCTAAAAGTTTTAGTGAAATAATGGAGATGTACCAATCGGCGCAAATACTTGCTGTTGACAATCCCAAAGCCCAAAAACATAATATGACTGAAGTAATGTACCATGTAGCCAAAGCTTTTTACCACAAAGGCGTCTATGATTCGGCAGTATCAAAATTTGAAAAACTGGTTCAATCCAAAAATACAACATCAGCCTGGATAAAACCGTGGAGTCATTTCTACCTGGGCAGCGCTTACCACGAATTGGGACAATCCGAAAAGGCGCTGAAGAATCTGAATCTGGCTGCGCAGTATCCTGACCAAAAATTGAAATTGAAAATTTCGCAGAAAAAGAATGAGATTAGTTTTGTGAGTGAGCAGTTTGAGGTTGAGAGTAGGCAGTAGCATTTTAGAGAAGTGAGTGAATGATAAGTTTTACGCTTTCCCTGGTATCAAAAAAAAGAGAGAACAATAAAAACCGTGAAAAATTCAGACAATTTATTGGAAGTCCATCCGCAAGAATTTGTAGAATTTCTTAATCAAGCCAACATCCGCCAATTTTATTTTGTATTTGATCGCGCACAAAAAAAAATAATTGCTTCCCATCCGGAACTACAGCCCATTGCTGATTTCATTCTAACTGACAAAAGAGATTTCCTGGAACATGAAGGTTTGTTTTTTCGGGTAACTGAAAAATATGATACTTTGCTGGGCGCATTTGTGCACAGGACTGTACGCGGCCAGGCTGCCGGCGGTGTACGCTTTTGGCAATACGATAACCTGGAAAGTTATCTGCGCGACGGCCTGCGCTTGGCAAAAGGCATGACCCGAAAAAATGCACTGGCAGGCATCTGGTGGGGTGGCGGCAAAGGTGTTATTTCGCATAACCCGTCACTCGATAAAAATGACCCGGAGATTCGCGCTTACCTGTACCGACAATACGGTGAGTTTTTGACGGCTCTGCGCGGCTGTTATGTTACTGCGGAAGATGCCGGCACCAATGTTACGGACATGCACAATGTTTTTTCGCAGACGCGGTTTACGACCTGTATCCCGGCAGGAGTTGGTGGCAGCGGTAATCCATCGGTGCCAACTGCAAGCGGCATTGTCTGCGGCATGGAAGCTGCGCTGGATTTTTTGAATCTGGGCAACCTGGAAGGTAAAACCATCGCGATTCAGGGCTTGGGAAATGTCGGTCAACCACTGGTGAAATTTCTGTTTGAGAAAAAAGTAAAGAAGATTGTTGCCGCCGATATTTACCCTGAGCTTGTTGACAAAACAAGTGCGCAATTTTCTGAATATAACTTTGAAGCGTATCTGGTTGACAGAAGCGATGCTTCCATTCTTTTTACAGAATGTGATATCGTCTCCCCATGCGCCACGGGCGCTATTTTAAACAAGACCACTATTCCCAAAATACAGGCAAAAATTATTTGCGGCGCTGCCAACAACCAGCTTGAGGATGCTGCCCGCGATGATGATTTGCTGCACGAACGCGGCATTGTTTACGTGCCTGATTTTCTCACCAACCGCATGGGCATTGTTACCTGCGCCGATGAACAATTTGGCTACGTCACATCAGATCCTTTTATCGAGCAGCATTTGACCCGCGACTGGGAGTTTTCTATCTATCAAACTACCTTGCGTGTGCTCAACGAATCCGGGAAAACCGGCGTACCACCGGCACGAGTTGCCATGCGGCTGGCAGATGAGCTTTCCATGCAGCCGCATCCTATTTTCGGACATCGTGGTCAGCAAATTATAGATTCGTTGATGAATGAATTATTTTCTGAATAATATTTAACTTTGAGTGTTCCATTGTTAGTTTGCAATTTACAAACATGAAAGGCAAATTATGGAAATAGAACAATTTTTAAAGCCGCAGTATCTTTGGATTATTGGGGGCTTTGTTCTGATCTTAACTGAACTGGCGCTCCCCGGGCTAACTCTTCTGTTTTTTGGAATGGGCGCTCTTCTGGTCGGCATCCTCTGTTGGATCTTTGATCTCTCGCTCAATTTGCAGCTCACTATTTTTTTAATCACATCAATTATTACTTTGTTGACCCTTAGAAATTCGTTCAAGCGGTTTTTTAGCAGGACGCTGAAGGATGAGAATGTTCCCAACGATTTTGACGAGTTTGTCGGGCAAAGAGCAGTGGTTGTGGAAGACATCCCGGACAATGGCATTGGCAAAGTTGAGTTTAGAGGCACCCGTTGGGAAGCGGAGGCGTCCGGCTCAATTGTCAAGGGCGCGTCAGTAAGAATTATCAACAAAAAAAATATCACTTTAATTGTGAAAATCATTTGAGGAGGGAAAAATTATGGACGCAGGAACATTTTTTATTATAGGTTTGATTATTGTCGTTGTTGTTATTTTTGGACAAACAATTCGAATTGTACCACAGAAACAGGCTTACATTGTTGAGCGATTGGGTAAATACAGCGGCTCGCTTATGGCCGGTTTGCATATCTTGGTGCCCGTTCTTGATAAGGTATCCTATAAACATTCGTTGAAGGAACAGGCGATTGACGTACCACCACAGACCTGTATAACCCGCGACAACATTTCTGTTGAGGTTGATGGTATTCTCTACTTACAGGTCAATGATCCCAAAAGAGCCTCTTACGGAATCAATGATTACAAATTCGCCTCGATCCAATTGGCGCAAACCACCATGCGTAGCGTAATCGGTAAGCTTGAGTTAGATAAAACTTTTGAGGAAAGGGAAACTATCAATTCAGTAATTGTTGATGCTGTGGATAAAGCTTCCGATCCTTGGGGTGTGAAGGTGACACGATATGAAGTCAAAAACATTGTCCCGCCACAAAGTATTAAAGACGCCATGGAAAAACAAATGCGTGCCGAGCGTGAAAAACGTGCGCTTATCGCGGAATCTGAGGGTGATAGACAGGCCAAAGTTAACCGCGCTGAAGGTGACCGGGCAGAGCTAATTGCCCGCTCCGAAGGTGAAAAACAGAAACGCATCAACGAAGCCGAAGGCCGCGCTTCAGAAATTGAACAAGTTGCAGAAGCCACGGCAAAAGGCATCCGGGAAATTTCTACAGCAATTAACGAAAAGGGTGGCATGAATGCAGTGAACTTGCGCGTTGCAGAGCAATACATCGGTGAATTCGGCAACCTCGCCAAAACCAGCAATTCCATAATTATCCCAACAAATCTTGCTGACGTTGGCGGCATGATAGCCTCAGCTATGACGGTTATAAAAGAGCACAGCGATAAGACGGAAGTTTGATCAACACTTAACCTCTGACAGGGTTTCACGCCCTGTCAGAGGTTTTTCAAAAATAAATCCCATTCTTAAACCAACTTTCCAAATCTAACACAACACTGCGGAAATTTTCCGCAGTGTTGTGTAATCCCCGCAGTTTGATTTCCTTTCATTATTACAAGGTCAATTCTTTTAGTTGCTATTTTTAAAGAAGTTATGGCGATTTAAAATTTTTGGCATCACCCTTGCCTTAGCCGGTGCGTCAATTAATTTCACAACCAATAATAATTTCTGGGAGGATAATATGAAAAATGTGTTAGCGGGATTCATTTGTGTTTTAATGCTGGCATCATCTGCATTTGCGAATCAGCCGGCGTCGGCGGGAATAAGTTTTCGCCTGGGATTTTGGAATATGGGGAACCAGTCCAACTTCCTGACTTACAGCAGGCAAAATGGACAGGAGTATATACAAACCGGCGGCCTTGGGGGCTGGATAACTTTTGTTTCACGTACCAGCGATTTTTGGACATTTGAACTTGCGTTTGGTGGATTTGGCCAGGCCGAGGGTTTTTCCAACGATGATTTCGATACTTTCTTTGATAATGAGTTTGATAACGATGACATCGACGCCACTGCCGTAGTACCTATCTTATTCGGCGCCCAACGTGATTTGTTGTCCATTGAAAGTTCAAGCGCACTGCGGCCATATGTTTCATTCGGTGGTGGGCCTTATTGGATTACCGATGTTCGGGACCATTCCTTCAACAATGAAGAAGTAATTTCCAGAATTGAACCGGGTGCATATTTCGGCGGCGGACTTAATTTTTTGCTGGGTGATAAATTCGCAATCAATTTCGACGGCCGGTACCATCTCGTCAACTTTGATCCGGATAACGATATTAGCGGGTTAGAAATTGGTGTAGGGTTTACCGTACTTTGGGGCACTTATAAAAAAAATAAATAGTATACTTTTTATAGAACTTTCGTAGAAAAGGAGCATATTCAATGAAACTTTTTGTATTATTATTGGTCGCAGTATTGAGCTGGTCGGCTTGTATGAATCTTGATCTGAATGATCACGGTAATACCTGTGACTTCAGCGAAGACATTCGGCGTACCTTACCGGCTGAAAATATATCCGTAATCAGGGTAAACGCCGCAGCTGGAAATTTATTGATCCGGCAACATGATATGGATGAATTAAATATCAAAGCATTTGCATGTGCATCTACGCGAAGCGACCTTGACAAAATTAATTTGGTAACAATAGTCGATACGGTCGAAATTGAAATTACAGCAGATTTATCACGAGTCAGAAATAATGCTTCGCTCGACCTGGAGTTGTGGGTGCCAAAAAATGCGCGATTGGTAATTGGTGACGGAAGCGGTGATATTTTGATTGAGAATATCAGCAATGATATTTATCTTGAAGACGGTTCAGGCAATATCCGGATTAACGGCATTGATGGTTTGGTAAATGTGACAGACGGTTCCGGAAATATCGAAATAAATAACGTACTTGGCACCGTAACAATTCCAGCAGATGGCTCTGGTAACATTAACATCGCAAATATAGATAGCGATGTTCATATTGGCACCGATGGTTCCGGCAACATTGTGGTAGCAAATATCCTTGGCGACTTTCGACTTGAGCAGGATGGCAGTGGCAATGTCACTTATACAAATATCAGCGGTCAGGTTTATCTACCCTGAATTTTGCGAATGAGGGAAATGGGAGAAAAATGGTTAGATTTTTTGAGAAAAAAGTTGTGATGACAATGTTGGTTTTAACCTGTGCAATTATTATGGACTCGGAAATGTTAAATGCGCAAGGTATTTCAAGAAAGAATGGTATTGGCTTTCGGCCGTCATTTTGGAAAACCAACCGTTCGGAGGCTCTGATTAGTGTATCGGGTAGCCGGGTGGAGCTGGGCGGTGCGGGTACATGGTTCACATTTTTTTCTCGCTTCAACAACGATTGGTTTTATGAATTTCAATTCGGTGCATTTGCCAGCGTTGTTGCAAAGCGCGTTAGTGACTCGGTTATTGAAGATGAAGATGTAACCCTAATTATCCCATTTCTTTTGGGTGCCCGTTATGACTTTTGGGCAACCCGCAATCAAAGTGCACTGCAGCCATATTTTTCGTTTGGCGCTGGCCCTTATTGGATTACTAATGTTGATAGGCCGGGCACAGACGTAGGCACTTTTACGGGCACAGTGGACTCAGGAATGATGACCGGGGGGTATCTTGGCGGCGGGCTGAACATCGCCCTTACCAGCTGGCTGGCATTTAACTTTGACTTGAAATATCACTTTGTAGACTGGGATAGAAGTGCTGATTATAGTGGTATTAATTTCGGCGCCGGTGTGAATTTTATGTGGGGACAAAAGAGAGAATTGATTAGAGTTGTCGGTGTGAAGACAATCGTAAGTGATATTTACCCGGCTTACTATCAGTTCTATAATTCATATCCCCTGGCAATGGTGACTATAAAAAATATGTCCGGCAGTTCCATCGAAGTCAATATTCGCAGCAACATTCGTTATTTTTCCGAACGTCCGAAAGAGACCGGTTTTATCAAAATTAAAGGGAAGGAAACCAAAGACATCCCGATTACAACAATTCTTGGTAATAAAATCCGTCAGGTGAAACAACGTGAAAATGCTGTAATAGATATTTCAGTTGAAGCACGTGCAGGATCAAAAGTCACCAAAAAAGTCAGCAGTCTGGTAATGATTCATAATCCAAATTCTTGGAATGGGGAGATGGATAAATTGGTTTTCTTCGTGAAGTCGGACGATGACCGGATTCTAAACTGGGGCAGAAGTTTAGTAAATGGTCTTGAAACGGAAACCGGTGATTTTTTAAGAAACTTTACAATCGCCAAAGCCGTTTTTGACACATTGAGTTCAACAAATATTCGCTACCACAGCGATCCTAATATCCCGTTTTACCGGGATGACCGGGTCAATTTTGCGCATGAGACTATTGATCTTAAAAGCGGCGATTGCGACGATCTGGTGGTTTTGTATGCTTCAATCCTGGAAAGCCTTGGCATTAACACCGCCTTTGTGGAAGTGCGGGATCCCGAAAAAGAGCTGGCGCATCTCTTTCTTCTTTTTGATACGGGGTTATCAGCGGACATGGGAAATTTGATTAGTAGCAATGAAAAACGATATCTCACCAGAAACAACAGAGTAGGAAAAAAGACTGTTTGGATTCCGGTTGAGACAACCTTGATCAATGATGGCTTTGAGTCCGCATGGAAAACCGGCGCTCTGGAATTTTTGCAAAACACAGAAATTCGCAGCGGTCTTGCTGAAGGCTGGGTAAACATTATTGAAGTAGAATAGCATTTAGGAGTTGTTATGAAAATAATTTTAATTTTAGCACTTAACATTATTATCACAAGCCAAGCACTTTATGCCGCACAGCAGGTCAAAATTATTGCTTTAGCAGGCGATGTTAAAATTCGGCGTGGGCTGGATGAACACTGGCAAACCGCATCCAACGCCGTCACTCTCGAAAATATCGATACGATTCTAACCGGCGAAGCTGGAGAAGTCACTTTGAAGATGGAAAATGGCGATAAGTTTACCCTGGGCAGTAATTCAATTTTGGATATTGCCGATTTGCGCGAAATTACCGAGCGGGAACTGTTTCTTTATCTCATGTCACAGAAAATCGATAAAATTGGTCCACGCGAAGGTAAAACCAAATTGAAAATTGGCCGCGTGAATGTGGTACATGGCGAGTTGAAGTCAGACTCTGCTAAACTGAATTCTCAACCAGATCAAAGAACTGATTGGCTGTTGGAAAAGAACGGCGCCCGTGCCCTTTTTGGCCAAAACTATACCACCAACGCCATTTTCAAATTCAACAAAATCCTGCTGAAATATCCTGATATTACCGGGTGCGGGGAGCTCAATTTTCACATTGGGCAGGCATTTGAAAAGCTGAACAAGCCGGGGCAGGCGGCAGATGCTTATAAGCAGGCTATTAAAATAAATTCAGGCGACTGCGCCGGGGAAACATCTTCCTGGGTTGTGCAAAGCGAAGCAGCGCTGAAACAGTTGAACCAATAAACCGAAAAGAGAAAAATGAAAAATACAACCGATTTAGTTAGAAGAATCAGGCTGTCGGATGCTGCCGCATTTCAGGAATTGTTCGACCTGTACCACCAGGATGTCTTCAATTTTCTGTACTACAAAATTGGCAGCGTTGAGGCAGCGGAGGATATTTTGCAGGACGTTTTTGTAAAAATTTGGGAAAGAAAGCTTCAGCTTAAAAGTGATACATCCATCAAATCGTTTTTGTTTACCATCGCCAATCATGCGGCATTGAATTTTATCCGGCATAATAACATCGTTATAAAATTTCAGGTAGAGGAACAACATAACCCTGTTTTCGGTGAATCCCCGCATGTAGAACTGGAGCGTAAGAGTCAGCAAGAACTGCTCATGAAATCCATTTCAAATTTACCGGAAAAACCACGCGTGACATTTATGATGTGTAAATTTGACGGACTCAGCTACAAAGAGGTCGCGAAACGATTGGACATCAGCATAAAAACCGTGGAAGGCCATATTGGCCGTGCGCTCAAAATACTGCGGGAGGATGTGCAGCAGGCGATGGCATAGGAACTTAAAGGCCGCCAAAAATAAAAATCAATGAGGCAAAGAATGCGACCCCAAGGACTAAGCCGATTAATGGTTTCGCAACTTCCATCGGGCTTGGCCCGGTGCGTTCGCTAATTTTATATAGCGTATAATCGGAAGAGGATACAAACAGTTCTTTGCTAATGGAATCGTTTAATTTAATTAATTCCGCTGTACATTGAAAGCACCATGAGCGTTTATTAGGTTTCTTTAGTTCTTTAAGGTTTATAATATCTGCATTTAATTCACAAGCTTTTCGGATCAGAAATTGGATTATTTCCATTTCGCTACATTTTTTTGTGAACGCCGTTTCTTTGAAAGAAAACGTCCCAACTAAATCACCCAAGGCATCGTCAATTTCTGCATTTTCCTTAATTATAGGATCGCAGTCGATGACATTCTGTTTATAAGTATTCTTTGTTTTTTTTACATGAGAATATTTTTGTGTACATCCTAAAATAACAATCGCTAAGCTGAGACAAAACACGGGAACGATTTTATTCATTTTTACCTCATATTTACTATTAAATTGAAAGTACCACTAAGATTGCCATCATCAAACCAATACCTGCACCTCCGTTGAAGGCACTCTTTCTGGTGGATTGTATTTGATCTCTATAGCCCTTTGCATAGTCATACTTCTGCTTATCATTTAGATTAGTTAGATAAAGTGCAGGAGTTTGCTCTTTCTTCCCTGAAATAATAGCATATCCAATACCCCAACCTATTATGCCCAGTCCAAACCCAGCAACTAGACCACCCACAACAGCACCCCCACTCCTGTAATCAGTTTTCGCTTGTTCCCTTCCCGTAAGGTAGTAATTTGTTTGCTTATTGGTTAAGTGAGTCCGGTTAAATTGCGTGGCTTGCATATTAGAATGTATAGAAGCTTCGGAATTTTCTTTTTTAGATTTGATGAGCTTATCGCCCTTTTTGATGGTTATTTCCTTGTATGAGCGGATAATTGCCAAAACCGTTTTGTCCAGTTTAAGTGAAATAACTCGTGCTTCTCCCACCAGGTATTTGTCATGATCAATTATTTTGTAGATTTCATAAAAATCGCCTATCTGAATGTTCTGGTGCATTCCTTGATCACCAACAACAACACCATCTAAAATACTGATGATATTCATGGAGCTGGTTGAAGAAATGACTTCACTCTGGCCAACGATCATAACTAAATAAGTAGTAAGCACAATAATTGTGACTAAACGTTTCACAGGAGACCTCCAAGTGTTAAAGAGCAATATATATATTGAAGTCAATTTAACGAATTGACTATATTTTCTAAATCCCTTGGACAGATTTGTTAACAGAAGTAGTCAATATATAAATAGTATTGTCCAATTGAAATCAATTTTTAAGGTTGACCAAATAAAAACATACCATTTGGCCTTTTAAAAATTTGCGTCCCAAAACTAAAATTATTACATTTCACCGCTTTTGATATTCAAAGTTTCATAAAGAGGGAGGTCTTATTTTGTTCGAATGGAGTTATGGCCCGGAGATATTCCGAATCGGATTTTTTGCATTGCGCTGGTACAGTTTGATGTTTATGTGTGCGTTTCTGCTGGGTTTTTATATCATGCAATGGATTTTCAATAGAGAAAATAAACCCGAGGTTTATTTGAACGATTTGTTTATCCATGTATTTGCCGGTACTATTATTGGCGCACGTTTAGGGCATTGCCTGTTTTACGATCCCGGTTACTATCTGAGTCATCCCCTTGAAATTTTGCAAGTCTGGAAAGGTGGTTTAGCCAGCCACGGCGCGGCCATAGGCATTCTGATTGCCCTTTATATTTTAGTGAAAAACCGCAAAGGTTTAACCTTACTCTGGGCACTGGATCGTGTGCTTATTACGGTTGCACTGGCCGGGTTCTTCATTCGTATGGGAAATTTTTTTAATTCGGAAATCCTGGGAAAGGCCGTAGATATACCGTGGTCGGTAGTGTTTTCAAGAATAGATATGGTGGCTCGTCATCCCGTGCAGATTTATGAAGCGCTGACCTATTTGGTGATTTTCGGCGTATTGTTTTTTCTATACTATAAAACTGACGCCGGACTAAAATCAGGCTTACTATGTGGGCTATTTCTTATACAGGTTTTTGTCGCCAGGTTTTTCCTGGAGTTTTTAAAAGAAAATCAATCTGCTTTTGAGCAAGGCTGGGCATTAAATATGGGACAGCTCCTGAGTAGTCCGTTTGTACTCATCGGGTTATTCTTTATTTTTAGGAGTCTGAAGGTTTCCGAACATTAGACTTCTTTTTGGGCTTTCCATAAAATGTCAGGAAAAGTCCGGTAAAGAAAAAACACATACCGACATTGTCGTATCCGCTGATGGTGAGTTGTAACCCCAGCGCCGTTATGGCAACCGGAAAAAGTGTGGTGACCAGTGTGATAAAAATTACGATTCCAAAAAATATTTGCGAGGCATTTTGAATGGTCATCATACTGGTTTCGGAAAGCGTAACCTGATAAGAAGCAAACAGGCTGTGCGGAATAACCAGGAGGCCGGCCATTAAAATAAAAGTTATGAATAATTTATGTTTTGCCGCTATGGCAGGCAGAGTTTTGTTGCGCAATTTTAAATATATTGTCAAAAACATCCCGGTTTCCTATTCTGGTCCACATTTCCCGACGCGCATTTTCGGCTCTGTCTCTGACTCGAGAAAAATTGCATCATCGTAACTATCAAACGTTATCGGTGAACGCGGGATAATATAAATGTCAGCAATGCAATGACATGTTAAGTTTCGGAAACCAAATATTTTTTTTAACTCACATAATTAGTTTGTATAGCGAAATTTGTGTTTTTGGGATAACATTAATGTCAAGATGGTAAAAAGTAAATCGTGAAGGGAAGCGTGAAAATGGTAGAGGGAAGAGCGTGACCAGTGTGTTTTGACGCTCCTCTCCCTTCGCTTTACGCGCTACATTTTTTATCTAAAAACCAATAAAAACAAAAATCATAAATAATCCTGTGAATAAAATATTACCACAGGTGTTTCAAAAACATGGAAACGCAAATTTATACACTTGCGATGCCTCAAAATCCTGGGGCAGCAATTAAAATTCAAATGACAAAAGCACCATTTAAAACCTCAAATTACGATGCCCTTAATGAAAATGAACTGATTCTTTTTTCTCAGCAGGGCAATAAAGATGCTTATGGCATGCTGGTTAAGCGGCACATGAAGCGTGCCTACCACACTGCATTGGCCATGGTCGATTCTCATGACGGCGCGTTGGATCTTTCCCAGGATGCTTTTGTGAGAGCGTATCATGCTATTAAAAAATTGAACACGGAAAGCAAATTTTTCACCTGGTATTATAGAATTTTGAAGAATTTGTGCTTGAATTTTCTGCGTGATAAATCCCGCCGCTCAAAACCTTTTTCTGAAGTAGATGAACATCTTCTGGAAAGAATAAAAGATGATGCCGAAGACGCCTCCGAATCCTTAGAAAAAAAGCAAATGCAAGCACAGGTCTGGAAGGCCATTCATAGTTTGAAACCGCATGAAAAAGAGGTTATCATTCTCAAGGATTTTGAAGATCTTTCCTATAAAGAAATATCGGAATTATTGGAATGCCCGCTTGGCACGGTTATGTCGCGTTTATACAATGCCCGGCAGGCTTTAAAGGAAAAACTCAAAGGTTACATTATATGAGCAAAAAAATAGATCATTCGCAGGAGTTGCGCTTTCGGGAACTGCTCATGAAAAAGATAGATGATGAAATTTCCGGGAATGAAAATATGGAGTTTCAGGAAATTATAGAACAATATCCTGAATGCAGAATAGAGTGGGAAGAACAGCAAAAAGTAAAGGAGGTCTCACAAATGGTGAAATTTACAAACCCGCCGGATGAAATTTGGGACAGCTACTGGCTGGGCATTTATAACCGCCTGGAAAGAAAAGTCGGCTGGATTTTGCTTTCCGTGGGAAGTATTGTGCTGCTTGCTTATGGCCTGGTTAATGCCGCTCTGGCGCTTATTGCGGAACCAGCCATGCCCTGGTGGTTGAAAACTGCTGTTTTTTTAAGTGTGATCGGTTTTTCTATTCTGATTATTTCGGTCATACGCGAAAAAATATTTACCTATAAATCCGACCCATATAAGGAGATCAAAAGATGATGCTGGTTAGTTGCGGAATAATTGAAGACAAGAAAATCGTGAAGACATTAGGTTTGGTGCGCGGCAACACGGTACGTTCACGTAATATGGGGCGTGACATTTTAGCAAGCCTGAAAAACCTGGTCGGTGGAGAAATTGAGGAGTACACCAAACTCATGGCTGAAGCCAGAGAACAAGCGCTGGATCGCATGATGGCGGAGGCCGGCGCGATGGGTGCAAATGCGGTGATTAGCGTTCGTTTCAGTACCAGCGAAATTATGAGCGCTGCTTCAGAAATTTTGGCGTATGGCACTGCAGTAATTGTTGAGTAATTTAGAGGAGG
This sequence comes from Candidatus Zhuqueibacterota bacterium, assembly GCA_029262035.1. Lineage (GTDB taxonomy): Bacteria > Zhuqueibacterota > Zhuqueibacteria > Oceanimicrobiales > Oceanimicrobiaceae > JAJDAE01. The sequence continues at coordinate 3,390 of JAJDAE010000112.1, read as the reverse complement.
ACTTTCGATGAAAAATTGGTTTGCTTCTTGCAAAATGGGAAAAAATGCAGGTATGAACCTCAGCGTTGGCATTGCAATTGGTGTGGGGATAGGTACGGCGCTGAACAATTATGGTGTTGGAATTGCAATTGGCTTAGCCATTGCTTTGGCGTTGAATTGTTCACGCCGAAAGGTAGATGAAAAAAATGAAGCTTGAAGCCATGGGGTGCTCAGCTACATTTTTACTTAAATCAACGTGAGTTCACCATAAGAAAATGCACCACAATATGTCATTCCGGTTGCCCGTTTTTTGGGTATACCGAAATCTCTATGCACAGTTTAGGAGTAATAAGATTCCGGCCATCGCACAAACCGCGAGCCCAAATAACATGAAATGTAGGTTTTAATTTTGTATATCGAACTCACGTTAAATCAACTAATATTGTCACCCTCTAAGACTATAAAGGAACATGAGAAATATGAAAGTAAAAATATTTAGAATGGCAGGTTCCAGCTTTGGTTTTGGCAAGAAAAAAAACAAGCCGGCAGTGGGTTTTGAAAGTGAAATTAATGAGTGGCTTGCGGCCAATCCCGGCGTTAAGATAAGTGAAATCAAACAGACCATGTGCGGCGGGAGTCTGGACCCGGACAAAACGCTGATTTCAATCTGGTATGAGTAGAACTCCAACAAATCTTTGAAAAATCATCGCTTTACATCTTCCAGTGCTTCCGTTATCTATTTAGTCTCGTTCCCACGCTCCTGCGTGGAGAATGCCTGGCCAGACGCTTCGCGTCGAACAATGGGGTCACTGAAATCAACTGGATGCAGAGCGCCCAGGCAGGCATTCCACCGTAGACCGGTGGAACGAGATAAGGAGATAAACTTTTTGTTGACTTTATTGCTATAGATTTATTAATCTACTCCAGTGAATGAATCTGCTCCCGAATGCGAGATGTTTTCTCTTTCTAAAATGATCCCGAAGTTTCAAAAATAGCAAGACATTAAAACCATATTGTAGATTTGTAAAAAAGTTTTCACGTTGGGTAATTTGGAGTTTATTTCCTTGAAACTTGTATATCTGTTTAGAACAAGAATCAATTTTACTTGAACTAAATTCTTTAAACTTGAAATTGGTAGCTTTTATAGAGTATTCCCAATAAATGCTATTAAACTTTTGGGTGTTACTTTTCTTGCTCACCATAATAAAATAAATGAATGGAGTAGAATTTACTAACGTAAAACGAAAAGGAGGAGTGAAATGGCAAGATTTATTGTGGCAATCGTCATTATCATGCTCGGCTGTGGCGGACAGCCCACTAAATTTGACTCTAAGCCGAACTTGTTGACGCCAGAAGGCGTTGTCGAGAACATGATTGTTTCATATCAAGAAAAAAATCTTGAACGTTACATGAGCAATTTTGCGGAGAGTAGTATTTTTCTGGATGATGAAGTAAAATTGTGGAATTTTGAGGTCGAAAGGCGTCTACATGAAAGAATGTTTGCGGGAGCGCGTGAGATAGATTTGACCATGCAGCCTATTACAAGTAAGACTATCGTTGATGGCAGCGTGCAATCCACATATAGTTATCAAGCGAAACTGGTGCGCCTCTCAGGGGTTGTAATGACAGCCAGCGGACAACCTCATCAACGGTGACGGGAATGACTGGAAAATCGTTTCCTTTCAAGAAAGAACGAGTGTGCTCAAGAAAATGTCGAACCCGGCGTATACGCTTCAAGACAGTGTTGATTATTTACCGCTAAGAGTCGGCAATTCATGGACTTATGAAGAACAGATTACTCCCAACGTCCCGGATATTGAATTGGTAATTACAGACTCACTGATGTTACAGGGCAATTCTTATCATCTGGTGCAGAACGGGGAGGGTCTCCTTTACTCAAATTTCGTACGGATGGATTCACTGCACCAGTTAAGGTCCTTCTTTACAGACGATTCTTCTGAACGAATAATTTTCGACTTCACGGCAGAGATAGGCGATAGCCTAATCTTTGTGCAGCCTAACGCTCCAAGCATTACGGTTGTGGAGTTTTGCTGCCATAAAGACTCTGTTGAGGTTCCCGCCGGCACCTTCCTAAATGTCATAGAATTCGTGATTTCTGATTTCAGTTCAGGCTCTGTCTCTATATGTGAATTTGCAGCCAATGTTGGAATTATTCGAGGGCAGGGAACTAATTCAATGTTAGTTTTGAAAAGTGCTTCCATAAACGGGAATAAGTATCCTATAATAACCAGCGTCCGGCAAAGTGGTTCCTCATGGACGCAAATGAAAAGCACATTTCGTTAACTAGAGTCCTTCACAATTCAATGAGGGCCAATAGCTGCCGTGCATGCCCTGCCAGGGATTATTGTCAGAAATATTCAGGAGGAGGAGTCTTTACTTCAGCTTTCTTGCCTCCATCACCAGAGTTTCCCATATCGATTTAACATGCTCCGGCCCAGTCCGGCAACATCCCCCAATCAGTCTCGCGCCACCCCGAAACCATTCACTTGCTGCGGTTCCGAAAGCTGCAGCGTCGCGGGTTCCAACCCAGTTGCGGTTTTTACCATCGTAGATTTCACCGGAATTCGGGTAAACCGCAATCAGTTTTTGCGGGGTGGCATTTTTTATTTCGTTGATTAAGGATGAAACAAAACGTGGCGCGGTACAGTTCACGCCAATGGCAAACACTTGTTTGCTGTCTTTTAGAAGCCTGGCGCATTCACGAATCGGCGTACCATCGTTGATATGGATGCCGTCGCGGCAGGAGAAACTCATCCAGGCGATTGTTTCCGGAGATTCTTTGAGCAGTGCCAACAAGACTTCGGCCTCTTCAAAGCTGGGGATAGTCTCACAGGCTAAGAAGTTCGCACCTGATTTAGCAAGCAGCTTAAATCTATTTTCATGAAAATCACGAAGTTCAATTTTGGAAATGTTGTAGTTGCCGTGAAATTCTGCACCGTTCGCCAGGTACGCACCGTAGGGTCCGATACTGGCTGCTACAAATGGAGAGGTTGCCTTTGGCTGAGTGGCTGATTTTAAATATTCCTTGCGGGCTGCCAACGCCAGGGAAACGGATTTCTGTAATAAATTTTCTGTTTCTAACTCTGAGATGCCTTGCTGTGCGAAGCCCTGAAAACTCGCCTGGTAACTGGCGGTAACAATGCAGTCTGCTCCAGCTTCGAGATAATTTTTATGGATATTTTTGATGGCCTCAGGATGCGTTCGCAGCAAGTGTGCAGACCAGAGTGGCGTATCCAGATTGAAGCCTCGTGTTTCCAACTCAGTGGCTAAACCACCATCAAGGACAAGAAAGCCCTGCTGGTTGAGAAATTGATGAATCCGGGATACTTTTAACATAGTCCTGCTTTTATGCAGAGCATAGTATTATTTAAGCTGAGTTCGATATAAGAA
>JAJDAE010000111.1 GCA_029262035.1 Candidatus Zhuqueibacterota bacterium | reverse complement strand
ATATCCTGTCCGGCAAATCCGCTCAAATCAAATTTATGTTGAACCCAATCATTTGACGAACCATTCGTAAAAACCAGTACAGCCAGGGTAGAATCAAAAAAAGCTAAGCTGTCATTATCCGTAACAGAAACAACAACATCCAATCTGTCATAAAAGACAGCTAAATATTTTAGATAAAAAACCAGTGAATCACCAACTTCGATGCCGGTAATCTGGGGGGTAACAAGCACTTGATCTGTAGCCTGGGTCGTAGTTTGGTCCCCGTCGGCATCTCCCGTGGCCCAGGAAGCATAAGCAACAAAGTCTCCACCTGAAGGCGGCGTCTCGATTGTCCCAAAAGATTTCATTCCCAGCACGGTAGAATCGACCCGCCCGCTTTGCCAACCTGTCCCATCAAAGTCCGTTATTTTAGTCCAGCCTTCAGGTGGGAAAGATTCTCCTTCAAAAGACTCTTCCTGTAATAGCCCGTTTGTTCCGAAAAACTTATTTGCAGTTGACTGTGAGAAAAGGTCGTTTGCATTTATTCCGACGAACAGGGTAATACTCAAAAATGGTATCAAAATATTTTTCATAAATCCAAATATCTCCGCATATTATCTCAAAAATTAAAAACAATAACTAACCAAACAATAATAAGTTTCACTAATTCTTCAAATCCAACAAAATCTTCTCATCCAATTTATGCCCGCCTTTAAAAGTACGGATATCCAATTGAACGCCATTGTTTTCCAGAAAAACTTTTACCTTTTTCACTTTTGAGGGCTTTACAACTTCGTCATCAAGTCCATACACTAAAACTAATTCCATATTGGAGAAAGGTTCAAAGGCTTTTTTAGAATCTATCTCTACCGGTAGCGACCCGGCCCACAAAATTAAGCGTGTGACTTCTGGTTTTTCACGTGCAATCCATCTACTTGCGGTTGTTGTGCCCTGGGAAAAACCCAAGACTGTTAGATTTATTGAACCGATGTCAAGTCCGGCTGTAGTCGTCTTGTACAATTGACTAAAGTACGCAGTATAGTCATCAATTTCCGACAGCCGTTCCACTTTGGTCATCCAGCTTGCGCCTACCCTGCCGGAAAAACCATTGATGTAAAACCGCGACAAGGCTTCCGGGGCAATAATCACTGTTTTTTCGTCCTGCAAGCATTTAAAATTCTGGATAAAAAACTTAGCCAATTGTCCATACCCATGACAGACAAACCATATATTTTCAGTTTTCCCGGTTATTTCACCCAATTGGCAGTAACTTGCAGTACGGGCAACGTTTATCGTGCGTTCTAACATAAATTATTTTATCACTTCAACGCCGCGCCAAAATGCCACGTGGTTTTTAATGTTTGCAGCAGCTTCTTTGGGGTCAGGGTAATACCAGGCAGCGTCAACATTGACCTTGCCTTCTACCTGAATGTGGTAATAATAAGCGGTACCTTTCCATGGACAACTGGTTTCCGTTTCACTTTTTTCAAAAAACTCTCTTTTTGTTGAATCAAGTGGAAAATAGATGTTATTCTCAACAATCTCATAAACATCACTTTCTGCCAAAACATGACCGTTCCAAGTTGCCTTTGCCATAATATTCTCACATAATTAAAATAAACGGCGTTAACTTAGCAATCCAAACCATTAAAAACAACAGTTTGTTAAAAATAGCAACTTTAAAAAAAAAGCCCCGTTTATGAAAGCCAAAAGAGCGAGTTCATTTAAATAAAAGGAGAAGTTATGATAGAATTAATTACAATTTCACTTTCAGCAGTGGCGGTCGGGTATGCATTTTTATTAAAAAGAAATGAGGAGCGTCGCCAGGCACGGAGACAAGCTTCTCGTGCAGTTTGGATAAGTGCGAAGTGAGGTTACTTGATGACTGCCTTAAACGCTGACAGATTACTCTCTGAAAGCATTTAGGGCAGTTCATTTTTAAACTAAACTACTTCTAAAAAGGCCTGGCCATGCCAGGAATTCTTCATTGCAACCTCCCACTTCCCTAAACGAAAATCCCCCAGTGTTTGAATTGTATTATCAAAAACTATGGTTTCGGAATTCACTTTGTCTTCAGACAACAATTGTTTAAACTGTGGTCGATCCACGCATTGAACCGCACCGGCTTGGGCTTTAAAAAAGATATTGGCGTGTGTTCCAACTATCTTACATTGTAATCTATTTTGTAACTGTGCCAAATATTTTACGATACTGTCGATGGAGCAACCCGAAGCCGCCATCATACTTTCATCCACAGCAACCAGTACAAATTGCCTATGGGCAAGCTGCCATCCCGTTTTAAGTTCACGCTTGTGCGCCGTCCAATTCTCCAGAAATTGACTCATTTCAGTTTCAATCAAATTTTGCTCCGAGTCAGAAAACGCTCTTTCAGATGCATAAATCCAAAGTCTGGTTGAGTCTGGTAATTTATCAAAGTCAATGACGCTCATTATTTCTCCGTATTCATATTCAAATATTAGTTACCAATCAGAGGTTGCTCTATATCCCTTAAAATGTCTTGCAACAATATTATTCTAACCTGAATAATTCATTGCCACCAAGACACAAAGACAGTAAGGGGACACAAAGATTTAAAAATAAAATTGTTATGAAAAATTTTGCTCCATAGTAATTTACTTTTAATTTTCAAAACACCTTCTTCTATAACTTTTTGAATTTTTGTGACTTAGAGTCTTCGTGGCAAAATTCATAAATAATGCAAGCTAACAAATATATTTATTATTTAGCCGCAACATTTTTTATCTCAACCAACAAAGCAGCAGCTTCATGGCTCTTATCCTTAACTTTTTCCAAAAGTTCAATTGCTTTATTAAGATCAAAAAAGTCGCCATTCTCATTTAAACGTATCTGAGCGCGATAAAAAGTCCCGTCAACATGTTCATCCCCTAATAAAGAAAAAAATCCGAGGGCGTGTGCTTCCTCTTCTTCATTAAAATACTTGAAGGCTGTCGCATAAATATCTTCTTTATTTCCGGTTATAGCAATTTCAAGCATATCACCATTTGAAGCAGGAATTACACTGGCATTAGGAGCAATAGAGTAGGCAAAAGATTCAAAGTCCTGATATGTATCACTATTAGTGGCAAGGGCAACAAAACTAAAATCCAGGTCAATTGAATCTTTCTTCACCCGCTGTTTAATTTCATCTAATCGAGCGGGGTTTTTATTACATAGCTCACCTGAAGCAATAACCTTGAGTTTATATGTAACCGGCGGTTTAACGAGACCCAAAGCTTTGAATTTTTTTTCTAAATTACGTACGCCTATCAAATCATCAATCGCTTTATCTAATGCTCTTGTTAAATCTGGTGCACCGTCCGGCGGTACATTTTCAATCTTTACTTTTATTTCACCATCAGAAATCTCATCCGTAAATTTTTTAAGTTTTTTTGTTGCCTTATCTGTATTGCATTTACCACCATATATTCTTACAGCATAAGAAGCATTTTCTCGCGAAACTAAAACTTCTGCTAACGCCTCATTCAGCGAGTCCCATTTAATTTTGTCATTCGAAAAAGGTTGTCTCATTTCTGAAGAGGCATCTAAAATATATTCTGTATATTCTTCATCGAGTTCAACAAACTGTTCATACCAAAATCCCTGTGCAGTTTTGACCAGAATATTCGTTTGCTCAAAGAATTGAGTACTCAAGGTAATAAGCCCGATTAAGAGTGTTACTTTACCTTGCGTACTTTTTACCCAGTTCATAATCTTAGATGTTCGCATTGTGGGAATTGAACCTTCCTTATTTCCGTTTACGTCATCACTCATAATTTCCTCCAAAAAATTATAAATATATTTCCCTAATTTTGAGAAATTGATACAGGCTTGACATATTCCTCGCAAGATTTCGTATACAGTTTAAATTTGGGAATGAAAATACTATTACTCTTTAATGAATACCCGGCTGTATTGCCAAGACTTGGCGTTACTTCAACCATAATAAGAGCATTTTTATCGGCATCTACTATTTCATACTCAGTCATCCCTTTACCACTGCGTATGAGTATACTATCTCTGAGCCAGCCATATACAAACTTATTTTCATCTCCTTGCAGGTCTATATCAAGAGTAGCTGTCAAAGTTTTTCCGACTACACAACCACCCTTGATAGTTACAACAGAAGGTTTATTCCCCGTGGCTGGTAATGGTAATACAGGAACTTCTATAATTCTTCTAAAAACTACCCCTGTTGTCTGATCTATAATTTCCAACGTCAGTTTTTTATCCCCTGGCTTTATTTTATATGCAGCGCATTTCGCGGCTTCAACAGTATCTCGCAACCACCTGTAAGTTAAATTACCTGCAGGCACCGCTCTATCTGATGCTTTGGGAATAAGATACCCTCCTATTTCAGAGCCAACTTTAAGGGTGCCGTAAGTAACAATTTCCATACTACCCGGCAGGCTCTGAGCCACAACATTCGCTTTCGGAATCTTCAATTTATCCTCAGGGCGAATAATTTCAGACTTACCCATGCCATTTGCAGATTGAATTTTCTTATAATCTGAAACATTGCCATAATACATCGCCGCTATTGTTGAGAGAGATTCACCGCACTGAACCTTATGAGTCTTAACGACATCAGGTAAAATGTTTCCAATTCCAAATATGCTGGTGGCGGCAGAATTATTTTGGGGGTTGTAGTCTTGTTTTGAAATCACATGCGCTTTATTTTCCAGTGGCTGCATCAAATTCACAAAACTCTTATCCAGCTCAACATTGTAATTTAGCGAAACAGAAGCTCCGCCCGCAATATCCAGATACCAAGTCAAGCTATCCGCACTGCTATTTACATTAAAACTAGTTTTAGCTGAACTTTTCACGCTGGCTTTTTCTAATTTAAAATACTCTGAGAGAATATCGATTACCTTAACTCCGTCAGCATCATTCTTACTCAAATTGCTGATCACAATTTCGTATTCAATTTCTTGTCCTACAAAGGCAGCCCTTACTGTAGGGTCATTTGAGGTACAGGAATTACAGATTGTATCCTTCGGCACTATACCAGTGGTGCTTTGCAACCAGCGAAGTTCAATCCGGCGGTTGTCTTCATGCTTTGCAAGCCATTCCTGTGAAAGGTAATTATATTTAAGACTCACATCATCGTGTAGAGGGTTACTTTCACCATAACCAATGGCTGAAATTCTATCTGGCTGGAAATTAAATTCATTTACTAAAAAGTTTTTGATCCATTTTGCGCGCCGGAAAGAGAGAGCGTTATTATAAACATCACTACCTATCTCATCTGTATGACCGCCAATCTCTAAGTATGTATTTTGAAACTCCAGTTTATCGAAAGCCAGCTTTAATTCATCCAGCGGATTTTTCAACAATTTCCGCTGACCCTCTTTGCTAAGAAAATCGCCGTTTGGCTCAAAGTTAGCACCTATTCGTAAAGGTTTAATCCGTGTAATTTTCTTACTAATTTCAAGATCAGTAGCCAGTAATTGTTCGATGTCCCAATTGTTGTGTTCGTTTATTTCTTCAACTTCATCAATTTGATCAACGATAGCCACCAGGAAGCGATTTTGCTCATTCCAGGTTGTTATGAAACTTACTGTCTCACCACAAGAAATATTTTCTACTTTAAATATCGTATCCGGTAACATTTGAACATTGTCAAATTTATCAAATCTAAAGTTGGTAGAATCAGGATGAACATTGAGCCTCGCATCAATATAACCCGGAATTCTTGAAGCAAACTCTGCATCTAAACCGTCAACAATATCCAATTCAAACGGTGTCATAAGCACCGACGGCACACCTAAAGTAACCTGGGGTGACTTTTCAACAAAGTTATCGGTTTGGTCAAAAACATTTAATGAAAAACCAGCCGGGCTTTCAACTTGTCCCTCATTTGTTATATCAAGGCGGGCGAAATATTGCTTTGGCGGCGGCCTTTTAACCACACGCATCCGCACGCGACGATTTCTTCGACTCCAGGCAGTCCGGGACTCACTCAGCATTTGGTCAAGCAACTTCCGCTCGCCGAAGCCAAGCGCTGCATAGTTTATCGAACTCACGCCACCACGTTTAAGGTATGTTAGAACAGACTCCGCCCGTTCCCGTGAAAGTTTTTGATTTATAGCCTCCGAGCCGGTAGAGTCGGTATAACCATAAACCAGAATCGAATCATAGCTTGCCTGATTAAACCTTTGAACCCATTTCCTCAACGAATCCTTTGATGCGGGATATAAATCGGAAGTATCAGCTTTCCCGAAAGCAAAATGCACGTCTTCGAGAGAAAACGTTTCCGGCAATGTGGAGCTAACAGAATCTATGCGGTTAATATTAATGGTCAAGTCGGGTCTGCCAACCACTTTGAAATGTGCAATATTATCTTTTTTGCTGCTTACAACACGCTGATGAAAATTTTTATCATAGGCGATAACAGACCAATAGTAGTCTCCGGAATAATTACAATTATCAAAAGTAGGGTGGTAGGCATACTTAAACTGGTTTTCCTTTTTTGAGAATGTAAAAGTAGAATCTGATTTCAGCACCGGGTTTGAGCCGACAAAATTGCTTAAATCAACCAAATTCTCAGCCTTTATTTGATGGGGGAAGAAATAAAAAAGTTCAACTTCAGAGCTGTCAATACTTCTTGTGGTAGCATAGCTTATATGGTTTTCATTTTTTTCGACGTAATCCCCGTACAATTGCGCGGGCTTACCTTTTCCTCTCGCAGCAGGGTGATAAAGAACTGTATTTACAGGGCCTTGCGGGATTTCAAAAAATGAAGATTCCAGCATCTCCTTCAACACAGGCCGGTCTTTCGCTACCAAAATGACGTAATTGGCATTATCGTATAAATCAGGATCACGGGAAGCTTGCCAGGCCAATTCTACATCTCCACCCAACTCATAAGGATATACATCAGAAGTGTCGGTTGTCATAAATTTTTCATCCAGCACAAATTCAAATGCTTCAGGTCCATTTGGGAATAATGCACCGCCAAAGTGCGATACATCCCCGGCAACACTAACATTGGATTGATTCGTCATATCAAACCGCCAGGATGTATTGGCAGCCGCAAAGCCACCATTCCCGGACTTTGCCCGATTGTTCATAAAATCGTCAAAGTTTAGGCTGAAACCAAAGGAAAGTTTATCAAGTATATTTTGATCCTGTCCATTACTTTCCAACCATCCAAAACGAGCGCTTAGAAAACGCCCCCCCATTTTGTTCATAACCGGAATGACATTCAAGATATTCATCACCTCTAACCCAATGCCATATTGGTCAGATTCATCACGAACTCGTCGAAAATCACCCACTAATTGAAACTGCAGACCATTATGGGTTCCCAAATTTAAACCTGCTCCCAACCGATAAACTTTGGGTAAAGGCGTATCTAAATTCTGAAACTTCAATGATTTACCAAAATGGTTTATGGAGCCACCAAATGAAAAAATACCTTCAAAAGGCAGAAGTGGAAATTTGATTCTTTGTGTGCGATAAATTAAACCTACATCAAATAAAAGCGAACTGACCGATGAAACATCCAGATCTGAATTAAGATATTTTATATTTGTGCCAAGGGATAGGTTTTCCAAAATTTTATCAAGGGGAATACCAAGTGTGCCGGTTAAAAGTACGTCCCTGGCGCTGGCAGAAGGCACAAGGCCGTTGGTGGATTGGACATCGACCCATTGGGAATTCAAACCAAATCCGGCATACAAATTACGTCCAAATGGTGTTGAAAAACCAAACCGTTTGCCGGCAAATAGTGAGGTGTTATTAATTTCTGCGATCCACTTGGTGTAGCTCATGGCAAACTGCCACTCCCGCAGTAAACCGGTTGCACCGGGATTACTATAGATCGAGAAGGATTCATCAAGCCCCGCCGTCATGCTGCCGGAGACACCTTGCTGTCTGGTACCGGGTAGTATTTTTAAGTAGGCCGCTCCGGCCCTAACCTGCCCGAAACATTTCACAGGGAGGTTCAATCCGGTAAAAACAAGCAGACTTGCCGCGAATAATGTGTAGCGCTTATGTTTCATGAACATCCTTATTATTGCACCACAATTACTTTTAAATAGCACTCTAGTTTTCTTCCACCTGTTTCTGTATCTCTCACAAAAACCAGGTAAACGCCACTACCGGCAAAATCGCCATTTTCAGTTCTGCCATCCCAGGTATAGCTGTTTTCTCCTCTCATTTGCAGCCCCGTTGCAATTCGTTTGATGCGGTATCCGGTTATATCAAAAACATCAAGTGTGATATCTGAAATTTTAAAGATGTTCAACGTTATCACCAATTTCTCGGGTAATAAGCCTGTTGTTTTACCGGGCTCGAAAATGTTTCTATCCAAATAAAAAGACGAACCACCGGCCAAACAATTCGTAAGCGGCCTGCATACAACCACTGCATCATCGCAATTATTAGAAATATCAACATCGCTTTGTGCAATCAGGCAAGCGCTATTCACAAAACTTTCCGGTTGAGTGATTTCACCATTTTGCGGGCATAGAGCAGTATAGATAATTGTAAATACTTCCCCGGATTCGATGACAGGCACCACCCACCGTAAAGTATCTGTCGCAAAAGGCTCTGATGGCTGTGGCTCAAAATTGGAATAAACCAACCCAGCGGGAATTGCATCTACAATTGTAACATTAGTTGCAACACAAAGACTGGTGTTGGTAACATCTATCCTAAATTCTACAGGCTGTCCTTCAAAAACAGTATCCCGGCTGGCTGTTTTGGTCAATTGTAAATCACACGAGTCATCTGGCGGAATAACGCAAACAACCGCCTCCGCCGAATTGTTCGTACGGTTTGTATCATAGGCCGCATAAACAGTTCCTGTATTCGAGAACGGTGTGCAATCACCTTCCGGCAATTGTAGAGCAAGTGGAACAATGGCATCGAAAGTCACCAACGCAAAATCTCCCGGAGCAAGACTATCAATCTTCCACATCAACGTATCTCTATTATTTGAAAACAAACCCAAACTAAAGCTGCCAAAATCTATCTGAATAGAATCTGAAAAGATATCCCATAGTGCGATATCCATTGCCGTATCGGGACCCTTATTAAGCACCTTCAGACTATATTCAAAGCTGTGACCCTGCTGTAATGTACCGGGCGAAACTGTTTTGTCCATCTCCAAGTCATAATTAGACGGAAGAGGTGGTATTGAGTCGGCAATGACAATTACTGTTGCACTCTTGCTATCATTATCAGGAAAAGTATCTTGGGGTGCGCTGACAAAGCTCGTGTTGGTAAATGGAAATTCCTGACCAGAAGGTAGGTTCAGTGAACCAGAGACAAAGCCATCAAAACGAATTACTTCGCTGGA
>JAJDAE010000012.1 GCA_029262035.1 Candidatus Zhuqueibacterota bacterium | reverse complement strand
TTGTTTTAAGGTGTTTAATGAGCATGGCTCAGATGCCAGGCTCTTAACGAAGTTTGACAAACGTAAGGACCATGGCAAAATGTGGAAAGACTCCTGGAGCTCTTTGTTCTTACCCGAAAATAAAATTGACAGACTTACGCTAACAAAAGCGTATCAGAATGTGATGGACGAGTTTTCCAGACAGCTTGGAATAAGTAAAGCAAGTTAATTTAGACCAAAAATTTATTTGAATAGGTGGGTAAACGGTTGTTATTTGGAAATCAATTGCTTTAAGGAATGGATTTTTGTTTGCATAGCTAACAGAGAACTTTTGCGCTGTGCATTTGCATTTTTAATCATCTCAGCCAATTCAGCCGAGTAATTTTGTAAGTCTGTGTTTGCAGTTTCTTCAGAGTGCGAGGCAAGTTGCCGGATTAGTTTTTCAAAATCGTTGAATTCGCCAGCCTCAAGTTTTCTACCTGCGATTATCAAAGCTTTTTTCATCTGTTCTGCTATTTCAGGGAGAAAGTTGGAAGGTGTTGTTAACCCGGGTTGTTTTGTTTGGTTTGTATCCGGAGATTCCGAAGTTTCCGGATTGGCACTTGGCCTTGCTTCTGTTTTGGGTTTCGGTTCTATTGTTTCAACTACTTGAACAACAGGTTGGTCCTTGTTTTTGTCCAACTCATCCCAACCAGATGCTTCCGGATTTGCACTTGGTCTAACCTCTGCTTTGGGCTTTTGTGCTGGTGCTTCCACTATCTTTGCAGTTGGTTCTTCTTTACTTTTATCCAACTCCTAAACCTCTCTGAAAATTTTGTATAGAATGCTAATTGCTCCTGGTATTGTATTCTATAATATCGAAAAGAAGCACTCAAATCTTAACCTGAATTTTAAGGAAGCTTAATAATTTTAAAATTATTGGCACCATCTTGATGCACGAGTATCAAATTGACCAACGTCTTCTTGTTAGCAGTTTTTACTTTATTTAAACTCAATAATATATCCATCATTCGATTAAACTTTACTACCATTCTATAATAATAGACGTAAATTCATATCAGATTAAATCTTCAATTTTCTTTTTAAGTTCTTTGTCAAGAGGGTGAAGCCTATGAGCAACTTTACCTTGTTTATCGATTAAGAACATGGTAGGTACACCATTGATACCATATAAACTCATAAACCATTTATCTTTTTCTTCTGTTGCTATATTTAACCAGTCGATTTCATTTTCATTTATATATTTCTTTGCAGAAGAAGAATCTTCCAAAGCTATGCCAATCATAACCAGGTTTTCTGAAAATTGTTTTTGAATTTCCTTAAGCTTAGGAGTTGAGGTTCGACATGGCCCACACCAGCTTGCCCAGAATTCCAAACATACAACTTTGCCCTTAAATGAGGAAAGCTTTATATCTTGACCCTTCAGTGTTTTTGCAGAAAAATCTGGAGCTAAGGTTCCAACAGAAAGACTAGATTCTCGATCAATTCTGTTGATTATACTGAAGAGCTTTTCAATATATTTATTTAGGTTTTCTGGAGTCTTTTCCTTCAAACGATGGACTTTTTCCATTAAGGCCGTATAATAGGTTGGGTCATTTTGATAAACCGTATGGGCAAAGTCGAATAGATAGGAAAGCTCTTCAAATGGGTGCATATCCTCTTCAAAAAACTTAAGTAAGAATTCTCTTTTTTCTTTCGAGTAAGCTTCTCTAAAATCACCTTTAGGAAGGAAGCGTAACTCCCTCAGCTTTTGCTCATGCAGAATCCGGTTTAATCGATAATATATGACACTGCCTTCAGGATTTTGTTTTATTAGGGCTATTATTTGGGACTTTTGTAAACTGTCTAATTTAGTCCGCTTAAAATTTTCATGCAGTCGTGCACTCAATTCTTTATTAATTAGCGTTGAATCAATACCATAAATAAATTTTTTATAAACTGGATCGAATGAATTAATCAATCTAATCGCATATTTCCCACGTAAACTTTCCAAAGAGTCCGTTTGGAATGGTACATCTTGTTTCTTTTCTCTAGATTGACGCCAAATGTCAAAGATCTGAGTCTGAAGATTGGCATGTTCAATTTTTAAAGTTTTTTCTTTTTTATATAATTTCCAAACCTCTTTTTCAATCTCCGATAATGGCGGACCTTGCTCGATAATCTTCCCTTGGTAAGGATTACCAGATGCCTGATTTGAAGGATGCAGCCATTTGCCACTTATTGAATCTCCATGAATTTTTGCCGGCCATTGGTCATTTAGAACTATACCAAATCCCATAGCATTGTCTAGTTGGCTAAATACCAGAGAATCTTTTCCAAAATATTGGCCTTGGATATATGTCCAACAATCATTTTTATTCCACTTTACAATGCCTTTAAATGTGGAGTCTTGTTCTTCAATCATCCTTAATTCAAAAGGATTTTCCCATTCTGCATAAGTACCAATGATTGTTTTAATTCCTTTTTGACCTTTAGAACATCCATGTAGGTTAAGAGTTGATGTTGCTGCGAAAATAGATAATAAAAACGTTATGATTGTTTGAGGTTTAATACTAGAACACAATACCTTTGTAATTAGCTTAGTTTGCATATTAATCTCTTTGATTGATTATAAGCTGCCTTTTCCGCAACATCAAAAGAATGTTGTAACAGCCCACCGCAGCCAGGATGTGTTTGATTGAGTGTCCGCTGGCGAAGCCTCCGGTTGCATCAAATATCGCCACGTCGTACAGCTCAGTAACTTTTGCCAGTCCGTACCACCCTAGCGCTGCCATCAAAAGCCAATTATGTGAATAACCATTCCTGAATAAAAGCATCATCACCGGGATGGCTAACAATGGGAAAAATTGAACCCAAATGTAGAATCGCAGATCGTCAGTGAAGTGCCAGTAGACGACACTTGCAAAGCCAATTAAGATGGCCGGGAGTAATAGCCGGGTACCCAGCCGTTTATTGAGATATTCGCCCAATAAAGCAATGAACAGCCCCATAAAGCCAATGGTCATGGGTAGTCTATCCCAGACAAGTGTGTTATTGGTGGGGTGCCAGTGGTAGTATGCCGATCCAAAACTAACCAGGCTGATACCAACAAAGAGTACAATCCAGGCTTGGCGAACAGAACCCAATTCGGCACCCAGACAGAATCGCAAACCCAATGCACCCATAAATAGAAAGGGCAAATTCGACAGTACATCAAAGAAATTAGGAATGCCCATAAACATGCGGGTATCGGCAAACGCGTGGTACGCCGTGCTCTGGTTGATGGTTTCCAAGCTCAGCAAAGTAGCTAAAGAGGCAAGCATTAGAAGCAAAAGTACGCCGTGTCGCCAATTAACTTTCCCTAAAAAAAATGTAGGATGGGGGTTTGATTTATCCATTAATTTTGTCGCCCCTCATTCTCTTTTTTTAAATAATCTATCAAAGGTTGATAGTATTCCAGCATTGCACGGGCACTAAGGTCTTCGCCGGTTTTTTCCTTCAACACTTTGCGCCAGTCTTTGCTTGAGCCTGGGCGCATGATGCTCTTAAGAAAGTCCCCAACTTTTTTATCACCATAGTAGTTGCAATTGCGCGGGTCTTGCTTTAGAATTTTGCGGGCAATATAATTGTGCAGTTGGTATTTCAGAACACAGGAAAGCGCATAATCATAATATTGTCCGGGGTCGTTGTTGATGTGGGTTTTGCTGGCGGCGTCGCAGAATTCTTCTCCGCGCGGTGTTGGTGGAACAATGCCCTGGTACTTTTCAACGTATTGCCACCAGCGCTGGTTGTACTGATCCTTTGGTAAGTTTTCTTCGTACAGGTCATGCTCGAAATGGCTCATAGTTCCCGCTGAAAATGGAATAAATACAACGGAACTGTTGGAAAGCGCATCATTTAACAGCCATTGAATTTCATCAATTTCTACATCTTCCGTTAATAAACCGAGATGTTGCAGATAAGCCTTTTGGCCCGCCGCTACGCGCATTAAATCGCCGATACCTTCATGATAGCTGCGGTTCGCGCCCCGCCGCAGCAGAACCGGAATTTGCGGATTGGTGTATTCGATATAATAGTAGATGTGACCAAGCTCATGGTGCGATGTACCAAACCAGTAATGATTGGGCTCAACACTCATCAGAGAGCGGTAATCCTGATCCAGGTTTAGATGCCATGCGGATGCGTGGTTGTTCTTTTTTCGGTCGCTGCCCTCGGGAACAGGGTAGAGACTTGACCGCTTCCAAAAGTTGTCGTTTAATGTATCAAATCCGATGCTTACGTAATAATCTTCTGCAGTTTTATTTACCCATTTTGCGGTTTTTCCTTCATACAATGCATCCAGATTTACGGCATCCATAATACCCGGCCAGTTCTGGCCCCAGCGGTTTGGCAGCCAATGAGCGGGCAGTTTTTCAGGAACCGGTTGGTTATATCTTTCAGCGAGTTTGTAGCGCACCCAGGTGTATAATTCGGTGTAGAGCGGCTGCAAGTCCTCAACCAGGTTATCCATCAAAGTCATCATTTCATCTGCCGTCAGGCCGTAGTCTGCAACTTCCAGTGCAAAAAAGGAACTGTAGCCCATTTCGCGTGCAACCTTGTTGCGCAGGTGCTGCAAATTTTCAAGGCCGTCTTTCAGCACCGTTCCGACCTCTTTGCTGGATTCCCACGCCGCCAGTCGTTCGTCCATGTCCGTGGCGTTTACCAGAATCCGGTCAATGTCATTCGTTGTAACTATTTTTGCTTTACCTTTTTTATCTCTGATGACATAATCAAAGCCAAATAACCGGCTTTTCTGCTGAGTGTCAGCCGCAAGCAGCGAATCCACAACTTCCGGAATCGTGCCCGGTTGGTGAGCCGCCCGCAACTTGATTTTATTTAGCTGCAGAGCCTGCATCGGTTTTAACTGTGATTTTTTCTCGAGCAAGCTATCCATCTTTTGGATAACCTGCTTGCTGCCGACAAATTTTGCAAATGCTTTATTTGCAACAACTTCAAGGCTGTCGTGCGCAGCGCTGATATCCGTATTGGCGAGCCACGATGCTTGTGATGCAGCGTAATAGAGTTCTTGAAACGTTGTGGTGTATTCTGAAATAAATTGTTCTGCCGCGCGACGGGTTGGGTTTTCCGAACATGCTGCCGCGAGAACTAAGGTTAAAAAAAGGATG
This sequence comes from Candidatus Zhuqueibacterota bacterium, assembly GCA_029262035.1. GTDB lineage: Bacteria > Zhuqueibacterota > Zhuqueibacteria > Oceanimicrobiales > Oceanimicrobiaceae > JAJDAE01. The sequence goes on along the minus strand of JAJDAE010000012.1, from coordinate 2,148 downwards.
CCGTGTTTCATGGTCATTTTGCTTCTCCGTTTTATTTGAAATTATTTCGCAGGCATCCTGCCTGCTTTATTGTTTGTAATGTCTAGTGGAACGCGCAGACTGGAAATCTGCAAAACAATTAGGTTTCTGATTTAGAATTTTTCTGTTCTTGAGCGCTTGAAAACTTCCAATCGCCAAGCGCGGTGCACAGCCTCGCTTTGACCGGGTTATTTATTGTATATTCCCAGATACGATAAAAAGCTTTTTCATTACGTACGAGATGGTCATAAGACTCGTCCTTCCAAAATGGCTTGCCGACTCTATCCAGCATGAGATTCGCTTCTGTGGCTGAGTAGGATTTCCAGCTATGAAGGATTGAACTTAATGTCCAACTGTCACATGGCTTTACCATAACGTGGAGATGATTTGGCATGATAACCCATGCGTATAGTTCGTATCGCTTGCCTTTAAAAAAATGTAGCGCATTTGTCACCATGCTCGCAATGTCATCTCGTTTTAACCAACACGCTCCCATCCCCGCATCAAGATAAGGTTGTAAACGTTTCCAGTAAAGCGTTTTCCAGAGGTTCTCCAATATTTATTTCGATAAATTTTTGGTTTGCTGTTCTATTTCCCATTCTTTCTTTTCTTCTGCTAATTTTCGTAGAACTTTCTGTGGCAGACTATCATGCAGACGGAAGGTGACCCAGTAAGTTGCACCTTCGACTTTTATGTGAGGAAGATTACCACGACTGTGAAAACCGGTCAGAAGCTGTGGTTTTAAAAGAAATGACGTATCGCAGTTACCCTGTTTTTGGGTTTGTATGCTTTCTTCTTCCTTCATTTTTCTGGACTGTTTATTCATTTGCGCTCATATATTCGTTAGACGCAGACTGGAAGTCTGCGGCACAAGTTATATTGCTGGGGCAGGATTTTTCTTTTAAAGGAACTAAAAGTTTTTGTTTAAAAATTGTTTCGCAGGCATCCTGCCTGCACTTTTTGTTTGCCTTGGAGGGTCGAGTGGGCACACAGGCTTGAAATCTGCGAAATAAAATTTCAAGATTGATCAAACAAATCTGGCTAATCCCCATCATCGGATCTGCCGCCCATAATCACAATTTTCGGAAACATTCTGGCAACAGGTTTTACGAGGTCTTTTTGCAAAGCCATGACCCGTTCGATGTCCTTGTAGGCCATTAGGGTTTCATCTTTCTCCATGCCAAAATGTATAACGTCCTGTTGTTTCATCCAGTTTGAGACATAGGTTTCATCATGCCGGCGTTTGGCCTCGGTTCGACTGAAAGGCCTGCCTGCACCGTGCGCCGATGAGTTTAAGCTGTCCGTATTGCCCAGACCTTCCACCAGATAGGAAGCCGTACCGCTGGTTCCGGGAATCAATCCCACCTGTCCCATTGCGGCAGGCGTGGCGCCTTTACGATGAATAATGGCGCCATCCGGTTGTTCCCAGGCGAAATTGTGGTGGTTCTCAAATTGGCCAAGACTGCTCAGGCCGGATTGTTTTAAAAAATGCTCGTGGATAAGATGATGATTTGCTTGTGCGTAATCTCCCATTAAGTGCATCACTTTTAGATATTCACGGCCGGAGTCGGTGGTAGTATCGAGCCATTCATAACCTTTGGGAATGGAATTGGCCATGCGTTTTGTTTCCTGCACGGCGAGTTTTACATAGTGGGTAGCCAGTTTATGACCTGTGCCTCTGCTGCCGGAATGTGTCATAATCGCGACAAAATCATCGCCGGATTTTAAAGGCAGCCAGTCAACTTTTTCGAGGACTTGGCAGATAAGCGCATCAAAGAAATGATTGCCGCCGCCTGAGGAACCAAGCTGATTCCAGGCTTTGGTGTGCAGCTTCTTAACGTGTGGCAATTCTTTCCACAACGGGTCCCCCATAACCGGGTGGTCGCGTCGGTTTTTGTTTTGAAAACCAGAGCCTATCCCGAAACTGGAAACTGCTCGCATGGCTCTGGCGATATTTTTCCGGTGTTTGACAAAATCTTTTGGGGAAATGTCCAGCACGCTTAAGGTTACCCTGCATGCAATATCATATCCCACAAAAGAAGGGCTGACAGCATTTTCCAGGGCAGCTACGCCGCCGATGGGCATGGCGTAACCGACATGTGCATCCGGCATTAAAGCGCCCGATTTGGC
>JAJDAE010000110.1 GCA_029262035.1 Candidatus Zhuqueibacterota bacterium | reverse complement strand
TATTGATTCAGCACTTCCTCGTAATACTTTTCATACTCCGGCAGAATGACACTTTGCTCGAAACACGTTTTTGCGCGGTTTTTGGCTGCCGCACGAAAACGCGGCGTAAGTTCAGCATTGGTTAAAATCTCAAGTGATTTTTCAGCCATTGCAGAAATTTCACCGACTGGCAGTAAAAAACCGGTTTCACCATCTTTTACCAATTCCGGCAAACCGCCGGTTAGAGCTCCAACCACAGGTACACTGCAGGCATGCGCCTCCAATGCAACCAGGCCAAAACTTTCCTGTTCTGATGGCAGTAAAAATAAATCAGCACAATTCAGCAGGCTTTGAATGTAATCCTGGGTACCGAGAAACCAGACATCTTTATCAAGATTTAAATCTCTGACCAATTGCTGAATAAATAATCGTTCCGGTCCTTCACCAACCAGCAATAATTTAGAAGGAATTTTTTCATTTATTTTAGCAAAGATTCGAATCACATCACTCACCCGTTTTACCGGGCGAAAATTAGAGGCATGCATAATAACCTTTTCGCCATTAGGAGCATACCGCTCAATGATACAATCGTTATCCTCTTTTTCTGAAAGCGACGTATCAATAAAATTATAAATTACCCGGATGTCATTCTGAATATTAAACTCTTTTATCGTTTTCTGTTTCAAATAATGGGAAACGGCGGTTATTCCGTCTGACTCTTCCATGCTGAATTTGATGACACGGTGGAACGACCTATCCGCACCGACAAGTGTTATATCTGTACCATGCAAAGTCGTTATGACTTTTAGCTTCTCGGAACGTAAAAATTTCTTGGCCAGAAAAGCGCTCGCTGCGTGTGGAACGGCGTAATGTGCATGAATTAGATCAAAGTTATGAACTTCATGCAGGTCCGCTAAAGTGGCGGCTAAACTCAAAGCATAAGGGGGATATTTAAATAACGGGTACGAGGCGACTTCTACCTCGTGGAAGTAAACATTCTGGCTGAATGCATGCAGCCGGAACGGCGTTGAGTAACTGATGATATGAATTTCGTGGCCGAGCTTAGCCAAACCAAGTCCGAGCTCTGTGGCAACAACACCGCTACCGCCGTGAGTAGGGTAACAAACAATCGCTATTTTCATATTTAAAATAATCCTACTTTTAAATTGTAAGTCAATATCAAGCTTTAAAAACGTAAAGTGAAGAGAGAAGAGCGTGGCGCGAAACTCTTAGCTCCAAACTACGCCTTCTTGCTTTTACACCAAACTCCTGGACACTCCATCATCTTGGCTAACATTCTACTTATGCCTATTATTTCCTATTAGTTGTCTCTTATAATTATTCTCAATCCGGAAAGTGCATTCCTTTGTCATTCCCGCACGCTCTTAGCGGGAATCCACGCACGAAAAATGAATGGATTCCCGATGAAAACATTCGGGAATGACGATTACGGATGGACACTAATTACTCTCTTCGCTTTTCGTTTCACGTTTTATCACAAAAAACCTTCCTGGGAATTTTCAGTGAAAAATTGTACCGGGTCGTCCACACGCATGGGCTCGCGCACTAAAAACGGTTCGCCGTATTGCACGCCAATGTATGAGCCGTACTGTTTGGCGCGGGTGATAACAGCTTCTAAAAATTCAGGTCGGCTTATGTTGGTTTCATCGTCCCCGTATCGTTCTTTCTCCGGGTTGTGGAACTGTGATTTGTAGGCTTGAATCGCCCGCACTTTGTCTTCATGCGTATTGGTCACATCCACAATAAATGAGGGTTTAAACTCAAATCGGTCGGCATAATAAATTACTTTTGCCGGACGATGCGCTTTCTGCCCGGTGTCAATTTTTTTTAAGCCTGCCAGAAAAGCCGCTTCACGCACCAGATCAGACGTGTAGCCATGATCCGGATGACGGACATCCCAGTAAAACGTCAGGACGAGTTTAGGGCGATACTCTCTGATCTCGCGAATAACTTTTAATTTGTTTTCCCGGGAAACTGTGATGTTTCCATCGGGAATATTCAAAGCTTTGTGGACATCTAATTCCATGATTTTTCCTGAAGCATCAAATTCCTCAGCGCGAATTTCAGCAGTGCCCCGGGTGCCCAATTCGCCACGGGTTAAGGAAATCACACCCGTCTTGTACCCCATTTTACCGAGCTTAATTATTGTGCCGGCGCAGGTCAATTCAATGTCATCAGGGTGGGCGCCAAAAGCTAATACATCTAATTCCATGTTTGCAGTTAAATCCTGACGATTTGATGTTCAAAGTTTGAAATGTCAACGGCCTCGTACAACTGATCGATAAACCCAAAGCCATGCTTAAACAAATAGGGGACGATATTCAATTCGCGTTCCTGTAAATGGTTGTTTGGTAACAAGCTGTTATGCGCCTTGTAAATCTGCTGCTGAATGACCTCGTTCTTGTTTTTGAAGGACTGAAGAATTTTTTTCTCCAGACCCTCGAGTTGATTCTGAATTCGCCCTTGGGTATTTTTTACAAAATCGGTTAAACTCGGATCTAGTTCTGTCACAATTTTTTCCAAGACCTCCATGTTTTCTTTGAGACCAAGGGTAGTATTTTTGGTGTGCTTTTCCAGTGTGTCCGGCAATTGGGATTTAGCGATTTCATTAATCAATTGGTCGGCATTTCCCCAAATGTCCCTGACCTGTAATTCATATTTGTCCAGTGCTTTTTCAATTTTCCCCTCAAGCAAAGTTAAACTTTTACGGGGGAAAATCACCGGCATGGGTAAATCCAAAACTTCGTAGATTCCCTTCATTTGCGCATAATAAGCGGTTTCACCGGGGCCGGCAATGTAGGCCACCGTTGGTAATAATGCATCCTGGTACAGCGGTCGCAACATCACATTCGGGCTAAAATAATCCGGATTAGTTTTCAGAACCTGCAGAATTTCCTGTTCATTAAACTGTTGTGTTTCACCTTTTACGGTAAACTTCCCATTTTCGATTTGGATTGCACTGCGGGCATTTTCGGTATAAAATAAATTCAGGAAACCCTCTTGCACCTGAACCTGGTTGTGGTAATCTGTATCCTGCAATTTCACTGACATTTGAAGCGCTGCTTTTGAAGAAGGCGAGTGTTGTGAAATTTCTTTTTCAAAAAGCGGTGCACCAAGCTGTTTAATTCTCTTGTCGCTGGCATCAATAATAATCAGCCCGAATGGCTTGAGCAAGGTCATTAGCCATTTGGCGAAAGCATCAGTGAAAAGTGTGCCGGAGCTGTAAGCTTCTTCCAGTTTATCCAACACTTCCTGCTTAAATTCAGATGGATGGGTTTCGGCATCAAGCTGTTCAAGCAATCGGCTGATTTCATCGGTGAGGGTGATTTTTGAAACCGGCGTCTTGGTCTCGACTGAATGGCTTTCATACAAAATTTTTGAAGGTTGATTGCTTTTATTTAAAAAGTTGATGTGATTGACTTCGCGGAAATCATGGTCATCGGAAGCGAGCCAGAAAACAGGGACGTAGCAGTTGCTGCAATTTCTACCAAGACGTTCGGCAAGTTTGATTGCGGTCAATGCTTTATAGATTGTAAACAACGGCCCGCCAAACAATCCGGTTTGCTGGCCGGTTACAACTGCACAAGCCTGCCGATCCGAAAGCCAATCTATTTTTTCCAGTGTAGCTTTGCCGCAGCCATAGTTTTTGTTTTGCTCTTTGAGAATGGGTAATAACTGCGCTAATGGCAGTTCGCGATTTTTGGCTTTTGCAGATTGTGCGATAATTGATTCAATGCTGCGATAGTTGGCGCTGAAATAATCAGCAACCTTCTCATAATCATCAAAATAATCTGCAATGAGTGGACTGATTCCGGGTAGTTGGCTCATAGGAATTTTCAAACAGAAGCCTCCTTCCGGCCGGTTAAAAGCAGTCTTGGGCTGTTTTCCGAAAAGTCGCTGCCATCAAAATCGCCGTAGGTTGCTTGCAGGGTCAGGCTGGTTTTTTTTAATAAATTCTTCATTTCTTCTAATGTATAAAGTCGCACCGACTCAAAATAATTCCTGGTTTTACCATTTTCTATCAAACTTATTTTCTTTTCAATACGTTCATCTTTTTTGTTATAAAAGCGCTCTTGAATAATTTCGTAGCCCGGCATTTTTTTTGAATCAAACGGCACCAGGTTTTCAATGACGTAGGTTTTGTTTAAATAATCCTGAAAAAATACACCGCCCGGCTTAAGCACAGATTCAATACTTTTTAGGGTTTTTAGATTTTCATCATCCGTTTTAAAATAGCCAAATGTTGTAAAAAAGCTAACCAGTGCATCGAACGTATTTGTAAACGGCATCTTGCGCATATCTGCTTTTACGAAACGAATGCAGCACTTATCATACTTTTTGTTTTTGGCGATTTCAAGTAAAACGGAAGACAAATCGAGACAAGTTGTGTTATAGCCGAGGCCTGATAAGCGAATGGCATGCCGGCCGCCGCCACAACCAAGGTCGAGAATATGCTGATTTTTTTTTAAGCCCAAAGCGCGTATTACAAAATCAACATGCTGACGCGCTTCTTTTTCATCGCGATGTGGGTAGACTTTTACATAGTCCTGGCCAAACCAGTCCTGGTACCAATTTTCATTCTTAACATCAGAATTCATGCTGGGGAATTTAAACAATTGGTGAGTGAATGCAAATTGTTTTTTGGGTGAGATAGGCTAACAATAGAATTATTGATGTGGTTAACTTACAACTTCCCAAATTATTTTTGAGAGTGCACCAAGTCGGCTTAAAGACCAATTGTTTTTAGTTTTGTATAATCCTGTGTTTTGATCTGTACTGCCCCGGAGAAAGTCCCTTGGTTCTCCTGAAAGCCTTACTAAAAGATGCTTCGGTTTCATATCCGACTTCTTGGGCAATTGCCCAGATTACTTGTTTTGATTCACGGAGCATTCGAGCCGCAATGTCCATGCGCCAGTGCGTGAGGTAGGAAAGCGGCGGCTCCCCCACCAACTGTGTAAACCTTTTTGCAAACATCGCCCTTGAAACGAGTACTTGTTTAGCAAGCATTTCGACTGTCCAATGTTTTTCGGGCTCCTTGTGCATCAAAGAAAGCGCTTGACCAACGTGTGGATCTTTCAGAGCAGTGAGCCACCCTGCTGGCAGTTCCGGCTCCCGAGCTAACCATGCCCGCAAAATACAGACAAAAAGGATGTCCACTAACCGTGATGCCACTGTGTCCGTGCCAACCTGTTTATTACAAATCTCGGAATTTATTAATCGGAGAACAGCTTGCAGCGATTCTGTCCCCTCAGTCTGAGCGGCAGGAATATGAATGATATCCGGCAATAGTGATAGTAACGGATGTTTTCCTTCATGCTCAAAATAGTAGCCCCCGCAGATCAATGTTGTTGAATTACTTTCGGAGTGCCTCCCAATCTCGAGATTACAGGCCTTGCTGGCAAGCGCTTCTATCAACGGCAAAGGTGATGTATTGTCGCTATCGGAGAGAATATGTCCGCCACCAAACGGCACCAGCGCTACGTCTCCCTGAAATAACTGTATCGAAGGTGTTTGCTCGTTTAATCGAAGCCAGCAAGTGCCACGGCTGAGAAAGTGAAAGTGGGTTCGCGGCTCTGGATCAAATTTTATGCCCCAGGGAACTTCAAATCCAGCTCCACATAATATCGTGTTACCAATACGCGTCGCGGAAAGAACGTCAGCAAGAACATCCATCGTGTGTTTCCTTTTCTTGTTTTTGAATTTGTCAAATCGACTTCAATGTAAAGACGATTAGACAAAAAAGCAAGCGTTTTAGAGATGTATTATCTGAAACATAGTCAGTTTCGAATACGTTTGAGGTTGTAGAAAAGAAAAAAGTGAGACCTACGTCATTATTTTATTTAAAACTAAGGAGGTAATAAAAGATGCATGACACATGACAAAACACCGTCAAGATTTTTGCTGTACTTACTACTGAAAGCTCAAAAACAAAACTTAAAATTAATTATTGGAGATAAAAATGTTCAAAATCAGATCGAAAAATCAAATTCATAGAGCAGTAATGCTTCTTACAGTGTTGATTTTTGGCGTTGGGATTAATTTTGCTACCGGTTGGAGTAATGACAAAAACAACAACACTACGGGGGCTAACCACGACAACTTAGGTTGCCGAACGCACGCAATCACTTTTAAGGTGGGGAAAGTCTATGAGATTACTTCCTTCACGATAAAGGAAGGTAAACAACGACAGCTCAACGAAAAATATTTTCCCAAGGTTATGCCAATAGTTGCTGAATATGGCGGGGTTTCCCTGGGAATGTTCGGTGTAACCAAGAAAATCGCGGGTGAAAATGATGGACAGATGATTGGTATTTTTGAATGGTCAAGTTTGGCAGTTAAAGAAAAATTCCATCAGGACCCCCGGTTTCTAAAAATTTCTCCGTTGCGGGATGAGGCGCTTAGTTACTTCAAACCTGCTTTTTATGAAGTGGGCGAAGATGTGACTGTCACCTTCAAAGACAACAAGATCTATGAGTTTTTTGGTGCCTGGTTTGCGCCAGAATCAGGTGAGGTATTAAAACAATATTTTGCCGTATCCGATCCAATAAAGCGGAGTTACGGACGACCTTATCCGGAGTTTAAGGTTAAACTTTCACCTGCCAAGGGACAGAGTTCAAGCGCTTACGCCCCCCACATGACCGGTATCGTCGAGTGGGACAAGGCTGAGGATTATGATATCTTGAATGCAAATGAGAAGTTCAAAACACTGGCTGCTCCCTTGTTGGAAAAAGCTATCGCAAAAATGGACATGGTGCAGGCAAGGGTTATCATTCGATAATAATAACCTGGCAATATTGTCATGAGCGGCGCATTCGAGCCTTCGACATGTGCCGCTCTAATTTTTTGTTATTGAATAATCTTCACTAAAAAGGAAAAATAATGAGATTGAAAGAAAAAATAGCCGTGATAACCGGCGGCAACAGCGGTATTGGATTTGGTATCGCGCAGGAATTCAAAAATGAAGGCGCCCGGGGTGCAATCTTTGGACGCACGCAGAAAACACTGGATGAATCGGCTGAAGAATTGGGCTCGGACTTTATAGCCGTCCGGGGTGATGTGACCAAGATGGATGATTTAGAAAGGCTGTACAAACGAACCGCCGAACGCTTCGGAAAAATTGACATCCTGGTGGTTAACGCCGGCGGTGGGGTCGGCCAGGGAACTTTGGGACTTGTCGCTGAAGTTAGCGAGGCGTCTTATGATCGCATGACTGACCTGAACTTGAAAAGTGTTTTTTTTACGGTACAGAAAGCCCTGCCTCATCTCAATGACGGCGCTTCTATTATATTGGTGGCATCCATCGCTGTCCACAAGGGTTTTACAGGAATGTCAGTTTACAGTGCCAGCAAAGCAGGTGTCAGATCATTTGCGAGAACCTTTTCGGCAGAATTGCTCGACAGAAAAATTCGTGTGAATGTCCTTAGCCCGGGAACGATTGATACCCCTGTTTTCGGGAAAATGGGCATTCCTGTGGATGAAGCTGCCGGTGCTAAAGAACAATTTAAAAATCTCATCCCGTTGCAGCGCGTGGGCACAGCAAAAGAAATGGGAAAAGTAGCAGTTTTTCTCGCTTCTTCAGACTCCTCGTTTGTGGTTGGCGAGGAAATTATTGCTGATGGAGGTGTGGTTAATCTTTAAGTCAATCGAAATTTCATTCGAGGAAGACCAAGCTGAATCACTTTAGCAATATTGAGTACCAGATCCGGATAACATACCTTTGGTCGTGTTATCCGGCAATTTATTTCTCTTCGAACTGCAAAGCAGTCATTTATCACGTTACCCGTAATTGCTTGACAACCAACTATGATATAGCTAAGTTCTCCTACCCATATTTTTTGTATAAGTAAAGGTTTTTCATGTCTCCGTGGACAAGTGAATAAACCATAATTAAACGTCATTTTTTAAATGGGTTTGAATGCACAAATTTTCGGTAAATGATGATGAAAAAGAGGATGAATAATGTTTTCCAAGATATTAAATTTTGTTTTAATTTGCATAATTCTGCCAGTTAACTTACCCGCGCAAGATGGATCTTTACTAACAGTTGAACGAATTTTCGGGAAAGGTGAATTCAGACCGGCGAGATTTGGCCCGGCTCGCTGGCTTGATAACGGCAATGGTTATACCATCGTCGAAGCTACAGATTCAGGCGATAGTCAGGAAATTATCCAATACAATACCCGCTCAGGAAAACGAAAGGTTTTGGTTTCGGCAAAAGATTTAACGCCAAAAGGTGATTCTACTGCTTTAAAAGTAGACGACTACCAGTGGTCTGGGAACAAAAAGCGTTTGCTGATTTTTACAAATACAAGAAAAGTCTGGCGCAACAATACCCGTGGCGATTATTGGGTGTTAAACATAAAAAATATGAAGTTGCAAAAGTTAGGCGGAGATGCCGAGCCGGCCACCTTGATGTTTGCTAAGTTCTCTCCCGGTGGCGGTCGTGTGGCGTATGTCCGTGAAAAGAATGTTTATGTAGAATCGCTCAAGTCCGGTGAAATTAAACAGCTCACTTTTGACGGCGGCGGCCACATTATTAATGGCACTTCGGATTGGGTCTATGAGGAGGAACTAAAGTTGCGTGATTGTTTTACCTGGAGTCCGGATGGCAAGCATATTGCCTATTGGCAATTCGATACGGAGGGCGTGGGCACTTTTTATATGATAAATAATACGGATAGCATCTATTCCAAACCCGTGCCGTTGGAATATCCCAAAGTGGGTACGACAAATTCAGCATGCAAGGTTGGCGTTATTTCTGCCGGGGGCGGCAGCACCACCTGGTTCAAAGTTCAAGGAGATCCGAGAAATAATTATATTCCCCGCATGTCCTGGGCTGCAAGCTCAAAGCAAGTTATCATTCAGCAGCTCAATAGACTGCAAAACACGAACAATGTAATGCTCGGTAATATCAAAGATGGTTCAGTCGAAACAATTCTGGTTGAGCGCGATGAAGCGTGGCTTGATATTCATGATGATTTAAAATGGCTGAATAACGGACGCTACTTTACCTGGTTGAGCGAGCGTGATGGCTGGCGTCATTTATACCTGGTTTCAAGAGACGGAAAAGAAGTTAAGGATTTAACTCCCGGTGACTTTGACATTGTGAGAATTGAAAGTATTGATGACAACAACGGCTGGGTTTACTACATTGCTTCACCGGAAAATGGATCGCAGCGTTATTTGTTCAGAAGCAAGTTAGACGGCTCTGGCAAATCCGAACGCCTCAGTCCCGCAAAACAACCCGGTACTCATTCATATCAACTCTCCCCGGATTGTCTGTGGGCATTTCATACCTATTCTACTTTTGAGAGCCCGCCGGTTATAAGTGTGGTGCGGCTGCCGGAGCATCGAACTGTTAGAACACTTGAGAGTAACAACGAACTCAGAGGCAAAGTAAATAAACTCGATAGGCATCCGGTTGAGTTTTTTAAGGTTGAAATTGAAGAAGGAGTGAAGCTGGATGCTTACAGTATTAAACCGCCCAATTTCAATCCTGCAAAAAAATATCCAGTGCTTTTCTTTGTTTATGGTGAGCCAGCGGGACAAAGAGTTATAGATAGTTGGACCAGATGGCCTAGATATCTTTGGCATCTCATGTTGGCGCAAAAAGACTATCTGATTATGTGTGTTGATAACAGGGGAACGCCCGGTCCCTACGGTCGAGAGTGGCGCAAATCCGTTTATCGGCAAATTGGTATTCTTGCTTCGGCAGATCAAGCTGCAGCAGTTAAAAAGATTATTGCGACCAGACCCTATATTGACAGCAGCAAGGTTGGAAGCTGGGGGTGGAGCGGTGGTGGTCAAATGACTCTGAATGCCATGTTCCGTTATCCTGAAATTTATAACACTGGTATAGCGGTTTCTTTTGTAAGCGATCAACGCCTTTACGATTCAATTTACCAGGAACGGTATATGGGATTACCCGAAGAAAATGTTGAGGGCTATAAAAATGGTTCTCCAATAACGTTTGCCAAAAATCTTAAAGGCAATCTTCTAATCATTCACGGCACCGGCGATGATAATGTGCATTATCAGAATTTTGAATATTTGGTCAACGAGTTAGTTCGTCATAACAAAGAGTTCTCAATGATGGCGTATCCAAACCGGGCGCATGGTATCCGTAAAGGCAAGAATACCACGGTACATCTATTTTCTTTGATGACGAATTATTTGTTGGAGAAGATGCCGCCGAATTGATTTTTTAACAAACCTTGCGAAGGTTTTAAACCTTCGCAAGGTTACAGGCTTCCTACAAAGAAATTCCCTTAAATTTTTTATAAAGCCCAATGGCAGAATTGTCGGTCAGTCCTGAGACAAATTCAGTAATCGAAATAATATTTTGATATTTGTCGGCGAAAGGTTTCCTGTCTTTATCAAAATATCGATCCGGAATAAGCTGTCGTACCATTTTAGATTTTTTGCTGTCGTGATTAAACACAGCATTTAAAAAGGTGTCAAGCAAATCCGAGAGAACCTCAAAGCCGGCGATTTCCACTTCGACAATGCGGCGTGCCTGATAAATTTTTTTAACAGAGAGTTTGGATATTTCATGCATGGTGGGCGTGGCGGGAATAGCGTCTGTAAGCGGGATGTCGAACTGGCCGTTTAAAAGCTCTGTTTGCTGTGAAAGAAAAACTTCTGCACATTGGTTCGCCAGCGCGGTGATGGCAAGGGAGCGCAGAACAGAAACCTTTTCTTTTAAGTCGAGAATTTTTGCATAGAAATCCCCGAATTTTGAAAACTCATCTCCAATTAGACTTGTAAGCAGTTCTTCGGTGGTTTCAAAAGTGAGTCGACCGAGTTTATAACCATCTTCCAAGTCAACAATTGAATAGCAAATATCGTCGGCAGCCTCTACCAAAAAAGCTAATGGGTGGCGGTGCCAGGCAGCCACGCCGGGAATTTTTTTCGACGCCAGCCCAAGCTCTTCTCCTACCTGAGCAAAAACTTCTTTCTCCGATTGAAAAAAGCCGTATTTTTTTTCGCTGGCTTTTTTAGATGCTTTGAGTATTGGCAGCGATTCTTTGGGATATTTGGTGAAAGCGCCAAGTGTTGCAAAGGTCAATCGCATGCCGAAACGAACTTCAGAGGAGGCAGGAGAGGTATAAGTTAGCAGCCTGAATCCTGCTGCATTGCCCTCAAAGTTTTGAAGGTCAGCAATTTGTTGCTCCGTAAGGCCTTCCAGAAATGGCGCTGCGCGTTTGCTGCGGAAATACTCGGAAATTGCATCTTCGCCGGAGTGCCCGAAAGGCGGGTTGCCAATATCGTGCGCAAGACAAGCGGCCGCAACCACGGCTTCAAAATCTGCCGAAGTAACCTGAAGGTCGTCAAACAGCGATTTATTTTGTGCGATGATGCGGTCGCCCACAAGTCTGCCGAGGGAGCGGCCCACGCAGGATGCTTCAAGGCTGTGGGTGAGGCGGGTGTGCACGAAGTCATTTTCCGGCAATGGCACTACCTGGGTTTTGTTCTGCAGCCGCCTAAACTCCGTGGAAAAAATAACCCGGTCGAAATCTTTCTGAAACTCGCTGCGGCCATCATCGGCTTGCGCAGGTTTCCGCCGCGTTTGTCCGAGTCTTTTATTTGAAAATAGTTTTTCCCAGTTCATAGGTTTTAAAGATTTTTTTGACGGGATAACAGGATTGACAGGATAATTATTTTATAAAGATAATCGTCATGCCCGAATGCTCTAGCGGGCATCCAGAGCGATAATTATTACTAGACTCCCGCCAAAAACATGCGGGAGTGACGGCTTTTTGTTTCAGCGTCAGCTTTAAAAATCCTGTAAATCTTGTTCATTCTGTCTAAGTTAACTTTCCCATTCATAATTAGTAACAATCAATTCTGTCAATTTACCCCGTCGTTTCGGGTTGCTGTTGATCGCGCGAATGGCTTTTACCTCGTCCACAAAAAATCCGTTGTCGCAGTACAATTCTTTGATCAATTCCGCCGAGGAGTTTGAGAGCATGAATTGTACATTTTTTCTGCTGAGTTTGTGGCAGAGCTTTTGTAAGTCTTCCTGGGCTTTTTGTTTGAAGCCATCCGGTTGGTACGAAGTAAAGTTCGCGGTTTTCGAAAGCGGCTCATACGGCGGATCGAAATAAACCAGGTCATTTTTTTTTGCCAACTTCAAAACATCCTCAAAAGATGCTTGTTTGATTTTTACTTTTTGTAATGCTTCTGAAACAGCACGCAAATTATCTGTGTCGCAAATTTTTGGGTTTTTGTAACTGCCAAAGGGAGCGTTAAACTGACCCTGCCGGTTGACACGATACAGGCCGTTGTAGCAGGTTTTGTTCAGATAAATCATCCTGGCAGCTAATTTCGGCGGGTCAAGGTTTTCGGGCAATTCTTTACGCTTGTCTAAAAAAAACTTTTTGTCGTGCGGGTAGTCGGACAGCACCTTAATTACATCTTCAACCTGATCGCGAATGGCAATGTAAGTTTTAATGAGTTCACTGTTTAAATCGGAAATGGTGGCCTTGCTGATTTTGCCTTCCCGATAGAGCGCAAAAAAGAATGCGCCGCCGCCGACAAACGGTTCGTAATAATTTTTAAACGAATCCGGAGTGCGCTTTAGAAGTTGTTTGACAAGTTGGGTTTTACCGCCCGCCCATTTAAGGAACGGCCGCGGTGTTTTTAATCGGGACATATTTTTTAAACCGCGAATGAACGCCAATGGACGCGAATGTTATTTATTTGTATTGGCATATCGTTTCCATTCGAGTTTTGGATTTCCAAAGTTAATGATTAGTCCAAGTGGTAATTGAGTCGCTTTTAAGTAATTCAATAGTTGCGCTTCTTCAATTGTTGAGATGGTTTGAATAGCTTTAATCTCAACAATTATTTGGCCGAAGCAAATGAAGTCTGCTATATACTTTTTCTTAAGAATTCTATCTTTGTATTTGATTTGAATTTGTTTCTGGGATTCGAAAGGAATTTTTGAATCAGAAAATTCTATTTCCAAAGCTTCTTGATAAACTGTCTCTAAAAATCCACAACCCAGATTGTTTGAAACCTCCAATGCTGCACCTACTATTTGGTATGATTCATCTTTAAAAAGTAAATCTTTGTTATTATTGTCCATGTTTGCATTCCCTTCAATCATATTAAGACTATTTGAATTTCGGTAATACGTCTTATTTAGTGTGCCGCGAAAAACAGAAGCTTTAACCGCTAATTCACGCCAATCCCACCCCTTCCATCTGAAAACTTTCTTTCTTAAAATGCAATTCTCTGGATTTTGTATTTCTATTCGTGTGAATTAGCGTTCATTCGCGGTTTAAAATTATTTACAACAGGAAATACAATTTAAGCCAATCTTCCAAATCCTCAAACCACACCGCTTTACCGGTGGCCATGAGGAAGCCTTTCATATTGTCTGAAAATCCGGGACCGTCGATGACTACGATTCCCTGGATCGGCCAGTACTCGATGTCTTTAATGGTGGCTGGGATTTTTTCTTCCGCTGATCCTTTTGTGCCTTGAAACTTGCATTCAACGCCAAGCACCTTGTCTGTTTCCGGGCGCTTCAGCACAACGTCTATTCTGCGTTTTGCGCCCCAGAGTCTGCGTGCTGCCTTAACTTCAGTTTCGGCATTTAAGCCCAATGCGGCAGCTAATTCTACGACTTTGACTTTTAATTCTTCGCCTTTTCGCGGCGCAGTTGCTCTTCCCGGCATTTTCTCTTCAAATTATTAAGATTAGAAAATGAGAAAATTATCGTTAATAAGCAATCATAAATTCATTGCAGAAAAATGACAAAAGAGTTTGCCGAATCGCTTGACAGTTTCCGGAGAAATTGTAGTTTAACGTACTTGAATTTGTTGAAGTTTATGAGCATGTGTTGATTGTGGAATTGTTTAGAGGGAAGAGGGAAGAGGGAAGAGAGACAAAATGTTAAAAGAGTACTCTCAAAATGCCTACACTGATTGAGATGGTGGCTTTTGGCAACGGCTGATGCGCATGGATTGTATGAAAAATCAGGCTTTAATGGCCTCGCAAAACCTAATATATTTATGGAAATTTTATCTGCATAGAAACCGTTGTATGGGTTGAAATGTAAAACTAAGGAGTCTTGAAATGCAGCAACTATTAAGGGGTATTTATTTGATTCTGTTGTTATGTGCGAGCTTATTCATGGGGTGTTCGCAAGCAGACAGCAAGGAAAGCGCTTCTGCGGATGCCGGGAGTTTTAAGAGTTATTGGTATTCAGGTAACGCGGAAATCACACGTTATGAATTGCAACAGGCGCGCTACGGAGAAATGCGTAAAGGCGATGCTGTTTTGATTTTCGTTACAGAGGATTTTCTCGCCGACAAACAGGTGAAATATGAGTTTGGCGATAACGATAATGCTGTGCCGATTTTAAAGATGAATTCTACCCGAAAATTCTACACGGGTATTTATCCATACTCAATGATGACTTCAGTATTTACGCCAACTTCCGGCGAACCAACTTTGAAAGTGGCGACATCCTCTCAGGAGTGGTGCGGCCACACATTCCTGCAACTAAATAACCGGGATGATAAAATCGCGGTTGAGTTGCGGTCGTATTTTCAGGCTGAGAGCGATCAAAACTTTAAGATTGACACTGCGCTTTTGGAAGATGAACTTTGGACGAAAATTCGGATCAATCCGGAGTCTCTACCAACGGGCGATTTCGAAATAATACCGGGCAGCACATTTGCACGTTTGCGCCACACCAAACTCAAAGGTGAAAAAGCTTCAGCCAGTTTAAAAACAACTACCGATAAGGATTTCTCGGAAAATGAAATTCGGGTTTATGAACTCGAATATAAAGAGCTGGAACGTAAGCTTTCAATTAAATTTGAAAAAGAGTTTCCTTACCAGATTTTGGGTTGGGAAGAAACCTACAAAAGCGGCTTTGGCGCTAATGCAAAATTGATGACGACAAAAGCAATTAAAACGCACTCGCTCAAGACAAATTATTGGTCAAAAAATAAATTATCCGATTCACATCTGCGTGATGAATTGGGAATTATTTATTAAAAATATTCGAACCACTGTATTCCCTGAATCTTTGTGGCTCTGTGGTTCAAGAAGAAAATTTGGAAATTAAAAACATAAAAATTCCGGCCACCGATGGTTATCAATTAGGTGCTACATTATTTTCTTCGGATAATGCAAATGGCGATGTTATCATGATAAGCTGCGCCACGGGCGTCCTGCGTAAGTTTTATCATCGTTACGCAGCCTATCTGGCCGGCGAAGGTTTTACCGTGGTGACGTATGATTATCGCGGTATCGGCGAGTCCAAACCACTTACGTTAAATAAATTCAAAGCCTTCATGCATGAGTGGGGTGAGAAAGATATGGCCGGCGTAATTAACTGGATTACGGGGAATTACCCGGACTCAGCCATTTTTGCAGTTGGGCACAGCGTGGCAGGACAGGTTATGGGTTTGGCCCAAAATAACGCTCGGATCGATGCCATGCTTTTGGTCGCCTCGCAAAGCGGGTATTGGGGGTTGTGGCCTTGGCATCAAAGATATTTTATTTGGCTTTTCTGGTATGTGGCAGTCCCGTTTCTTTCTATTTTCTGGTCGTACTTCCCCGCAAAAATATTGGGCTTGGGGGAAAATTTACCAGCGGGTGTTGCGCTGGAGTGGGCAAGCTGGGGCAGAGACCAAAAATACGTTCTTGGAAATAATCGATTAACTACAAAAGAAAATTTCAAGAAGTTTAGCGCGCCGATCCGGTTTTACTGTGGTCCACGGGATGCATTTGCACCGGAGAAATCCGTGGATGAATTGATGACATTTTATGGAAATGCTTCAAATACTAAAATTTTATTGAACAAGGAAAAAGTGAAAACTTCACATTTCGGCCACTTTGATTTTTTCAGAGAAAAATTTAAAGAAATGCTCTGGCAGGAAAGCGCCGATTGGTTTAAAGAGAATTCTCTGACTGAAATTAGGGAAGTGCTATGAGTAAAACCACAGTAGCAGGATTTACTATCGAGCCGGCGACAGAAAAGGAAGTTCCGATAATATTAAACTTTGTTCGGGAGTTGGCCGAATATGAAAAACTTTTAGACGAGGCCAAGGCTACAGAAGCCGATTTGCGGGAGTCTCTTTTTGGTGAGAAAAAATATGCAGAAGTCTTGATTGGATACTTTGAGGAAAAACCGGTTGCTTTTTTGCTATATTTTCATAATTTTTCTACCTTCGTTGGGCGTCCGGGGATTTATATGGAAGATTTATATGTGCAGCCTAAAATGCGCGGCAAGGGCCTGGGCAAGGAATTGATACGATATTTAGCTGGCATTGCCAAAGAAAGAAAGTGTGGCCGCATTGAATGGGCAGTTTTGAATTGGAACGAACCGGCAATCCAAATGTACAAAAAGTTGAACGCGACGCCTATGGACGAGTGGACTGTCTTTCGTCTAACCGCTGAGCAATTTGATGATTTGTAAGACTGAGAACTATGTCGATTAAAACAGCAATTTTAACCATCTCCACCCGTGGCGCCAGGGGTGAGCGTGAGCAGGATTTGAGCGGTGAGGCGGTAAAAAAAATTATATCAAAACTGGACTGTGAAATAATAGAATATAAAGTGATTCGTGATGACAAGGCGCAAATTGTGTGGCATTTAAAACGTTTGGCCGAAGCTGTGAAAGCCGATTTGGTTTTAACCACCGGCGGTACAGGGCTTTCTCCAACAGATGTTACACCTGACGCCACCCTTGAAGTAATTGACCGGCGTATTCCCGGCCTTGAAGAGGCAATGCGCACGACGGGATTTACTAAAACACCCTACGCCTTACTTTCGCGCGCAGTGACTGGGAGCTATGAAAAAACACTGATTATTAATCTGCCCGGCAGTCCAACAGGTGTAGAAGAAAATCTGAGTGTGATTGTTGATGTATTGCCGCACGCGGTTAAAGTTTTAAGAGGCGTTCAAGTAGATGATACAGAACATAAATTTTAAACTGGAAAAAGTAAGGTTTACATGCCAAAAAAAGTAACACTTCCCGAAATCCAAAAGAAGAAGCAGGATGGGGTTCGCATTAAAATGATGACTGCTTATGATTATCCGACTGCTGTTTTGGTAGATGAATCGGAAGTGGATATTATTCTGGTTGGGGATTCTGTTGCGATGGCTGTTTTGGGACACCCCAACACGGTTTCGATTACCATGGACGAAATGCTGCATCATTGCAAACCGGTGGCACGAGGTACACAGCGGGCATTTTTGACCGCCGACATGCCCTTTTTGTCCTATCACACCGATGAACGTGATGCGGTGTTAAATGCAGGCAGATTTATAAAAGAAGCCGGTATGGAGGCTGTAAAGCTTGAAGGCGGCTTGCGGGTAATTGATAAAATAAAAGCGATCATCTCGGCGGGAATTCCGGTGATGGGGCACCTTGGTTTGACGCCACAAAGTTTTACACAACTCGGCGGGTACAGGGTTCAGGGCAAAACAGCCGATGTTGCCAAAAGGCTTTTGGAAGATGCCCACGCGCTTGAAGATGCCGGTTGCTTCTCCATGGTGCTGGAACTTATGCCGACAAATGTGGCAGAAATGATTTCTCAAAATCTGACAATTCCAACTATTGGTATTGGAGCCGGTCCTGGCTGCGATGGGCAAGTTTTGGTATTTCATGATATTCTCGGACTCTTCGACCAATTTTCTCCTAAATTTGTAAAACAGTTTGCGGATTTAAAAGTGCCTATTAAACAAGCTCTTTCTGAGTTTTGCCGTGAAGTTAGCAAGGGCAAATTTCCGGGCAAAGAGCATTCCTTTCACAGCGACGATCCTGAGTTGTTGAGTTTTCTACAAGAAAATAAAAATGCCACCAAAAACTAAAATTACTATCTTCGGTGTAGGGGCCATGGGCTCACTCTTTGGCGGACTCATGCAAAACAGCAACGCCGAGGCCGAAATAACCTTGTTTGGTTCCTGGTTGGAGCAGATTGAGCAAATCAACCGATGTGGCCTGAAAATCGAACGTTTTGATGCATTGGAAAGCATTCATCAAATTAAAGCGACGAGTAACCCCAAAGATATAAAAAATACAGATATTGCCATCGTGCTGAATAAAGGCTGGCAGACTGAAAATGCATCAGTAATTATAAAAAATATTCTCGCGCCAAACGGCTTTGTCGTTACTTTGCAAAATGGATTGGGAAATAAAGAAATTCTTGAGCGCGTGATAGGTAGAAAAAAAGTGATTTCCGGCTTAACCTCTGAGGGTGCGTTTATAACAGCCCCCGGGGCTATTAAACATGCAGGGAGCGGAATAACTTATTTAGAGAAAAGTATTCATTATAATGATGAAATTGAATTCTTATCTGAGTTATTTAAAAGCGCAGATTTTTCTCCTAAAATAGTGGATGATATAGAACCGCAAATTTGGATGAAACTTGCCATTAATGCGGGTATTAATCCGTTGACCGCCTTACTGGACGTGCGTAACGGTGAACTCCTGGAAAATAAGTTTGCAAGAAATGTACTATTTGCTGCAGGAACAGAGGTGAAAGAAGTTGCAATTGCGCGCGATATTGAATTGCCGTTTTCCAACGTCCCCCAATTAATGGAACAGGCGTGTTTTAAAAGCCGGGAAAATTTTTCATCTATGTATCAGGATGTTTTGCGCGGTGTGAAAACTGAAATTGAGTTTATTTCCGGTGCAGTTGTTTCGCAAGGTAAAAGTGTTGGAGTGGATACGCCCATCAACACTTTTTTGTATGATAATGTTAGGGCAAAAGAGCAGGGCATTCCGTTTGATCTCAC
>JAJDAE010000109.1 GCA_029262035.1 Candidatus Zhuqueibacterota bacterium | reverse complement strand
AGATGCTAAAAAATGTCCTGATTTGTAGGATAACTTCAAGGCCTTAAGTTTTGGAATCGCGTTCTGCTTAATTAAATCCAGATACTGATTTTGCGTAATGTTGCTATCCTCGATAATATTAAAGTAGGCACTTTCAATTTTATCAGCAGAGATAATCCTCCATGCAGCATCGGCCACACTTCTTACATGAGTGAGAGGAATTTGATTATTCCCATCGCCGATTACCAGGTACTTGCTGCTACCCAGAGCAAAACCTAAACGCGCCGGATAAAGTTGTCCACCTGGTCCATATAACGCACCGGGACGGATGACATAAGCATTCGCATTCTTCTCTTTTCTAAATTTTTTGACAACTTTTTCTGCCTCTATTTTCGAGCGGGAATAATTTGTAAGGTCGTTTGCTTCATAACCCATATCCTCATCAAAGTTTTGTTCTGGTTCACTTGTAGAATGCTCGTAAACAATTACAGAACTAATAAAAATAAACTTTTTGCCCTTAGTTTTAGCAACCTCATTTAAAAGCAATTCGGTAGATTTAACATTGACCCGGTTATACTCATCCCAATCGCCGCGCATAGTAGCTGCGGCGTGGATTACAACATCCACTCCTTTTACAGCACTTTTTAGAAAGGCTTCATCTTTTAAGTCGCCAAATAAAAAATTAACAGAGCCATCATTTAAATTTTTCAAAACGCTGGAACTTCTAGCAATTGCTACAATTTCACATTTTTCTTTTTTCAACTTTTCAATTAAATAGCCGCCCAAAAAACCTGTGGCGCCTGTCAGAAGAACTCGCATGTTATAAATCTCCAATCTTAAAATGTTGTTAAAAACTAAATTACTCTCTTGGCAAAAAGCCAATATTTATCTAAAATAAAATTTATACAGTACGTCCCAAATTTGATGTACTTATTTTTTAGTATAAGTTGTGAAGACAAAAAGTCTCCGGCTCGTAAAAGTTCACTGTCCGGTCTTGTTTTATTTGCCATGGCCTCTTTTCTTTTTTTCGAAATTACCGGCCATTCTTTTATGATATCCCCCAAAGCTTTGAAAAAACTACCCAACCCTCCTGACATTGCAATGAAAGCGATGAGGCAAAATTCATAAAAAATCAATGCAGGCGCCGTGATGATAAGAGTTTTTAACGAATAATTTTTCAGCATAAAAACCCATCTGTTTTTTACCTGGTGGTAAATAACTTTCTTGCTTCGGTTGCTTTTGGGGTGCTTAACAATTGCTTTGGGGTCAATAAGGCAATGGTTGCCGGCAGAAGTAAGCCTGTAAGAAAAATCACCATCTGTCCAACCAAAAAACATATCCTCATCAAACAGTGCAATTTGATTTACGCGCTCTCTGTTGAGGAGCAAAGCAGTACCATTTATTGTTGTGGAAATATAATTACTGCCGCCATTCTGAGTTGAATTCTCAAACTGGCGATCAATTATTGCCGCACCGGCATAATGAATATGGGTAGCGCCATATTGGACAATATCTGGTTCGTCAGCATCGACAATTAACGGTGAGCAGGTAACTGCGGAAGAATCGGCTAATAAGCTCTTTATGAGTTTCTCAAGACAGCCTTTGGTTGGAATGGCATCATTATCGAGTAAAAAGACATATTCATTTTTAGCATTTTTAAGCGCATAATTTCGTGCAATGTTTGGCCCCTTATTCTCGGGCATTTTCACAATTTGCACGGCCTTATAATTTTCTTCAACAAAACTGATACTGTCATCGGTTGAGGCATTATCAATCAGTGTAACATCGAAATTTTGATAGTCGATAGAAAAAATGGCGTCGAAGGTATCCTTTAAATACTTCATGCCATTATAGTTCACAACACAGATAGAAATTGCCAGACTTTCTACGTTGTCTTTAGAGACATCTTTTTTAGTTTTTGCGAAATCCGTTTCCAAAATATCTTCTTAAGTTTAAGTGTGAAAGGTTATTCCCTTTTTTTCACAACCTTTGCCGGCGTGCCAACCGCGATTGAAAATGGCGGTATCTCAGAATTAACCAGAGCAGCAGTTCCAATTGCGCTATCGTGCCCAATTACAACTCCATCCAACACAGTAACCCGTGCGCCAAGCCAACAGTTTTCTTCCAGCACTACACCTTTGTCTTCAAAAATCGGCTGCGCAGCAATTGGCAGCCCGGTTTTATCCAAGCTGTAATTACCACCGCCCACGATATAACAATAGGCTGCCACCAAAACATATTCTTTTAATTCGACCTTACTCGAAGAAAATATCTCACAATTGAACCCGATGTTTACATTATCATTTAAAATAATATCGCCGTTTTTACAACTCAGAATTGTATTGCGTCCCACATATACATTCTTGCCAATTTTTATTCCGGAGTTAGATGCGCCTTTTGCATCAAGCAAACAATTATCATCGATGATGGTATTGTCCCCAATTTCAATTTTCCCCGGATGGCGCAAATCAACATTCTTACCAAATACAACGCCCCTTCCCACCTTACCCAGCAGCATAGGATATAATTTACTTCTCAACAAAAGGCCAACTGCACCAGGCATCCAGGAAAATAATGTAGTAATAAACTCATATTTAATGAGAGCACCAATGCCATCCTGCCCAATCATAAGCTGGGTATATTGTGACAGTTTGGAGGCCTTTTTATCTCCCGTAGCCTGTTGTATTTTGAAATCTTTTGCGGTGGATTCTTTTACTTCAGCCATTTTATATCATCTTATTTTCTTTGTACCAATCGGCGGTAATTGTTAGCCCTTGCTCTAAGGGGATTTTGGGCATGTATCCCAAATCTGCCTTCGCGCGGGAAATATCAAAAGCACGATCCTTAGTAAAAAAGTCCAATCTTCTACGATATAGGGGTGGTTCAATTCCCAATGGTCTACAGATAGCCTCGCAAATTGCAGATGCCCAGTAAACGGGCTTTAAAGGCAAATTTTTCTTCGCGACAGGCTTTTTAAGAATTTTAGCAATTGAGGCAACTAACTCTTTCAGAGTTAAATAATCATTGCCACCAATCGTATAAGTATTACCAATCGCAGCCTCATTTTCGCCTGCAAGGATAATACCATCAACAAGATCCTCAACAAATGTTAAATGGTAAAGAACATCCCCGTTACCAATCATCCGGAATTTACCATTGTTAATGAACTTGAATAACTTGAGAAAACGTGTATCACCCGGGCCGTAAATACCAACAGGACGTACAACTGCACCTTTAAGCCCATTCTCTTTAAAAAATTTCAACGCAAGTAATTCGCCCTCCATCTTAGACTCCTGGTAATGATCGCCGGGCTTGTAAGGATCGGACTCTTTCGCAGGCGGCTTCTCAATTTCACCTTGGACACCTACGGTGCTGCAGTGTACGAAGCGCTCAACATTACTCTTTTTTGCAGCTTCAAGCAAAGCGTGCGTACCATTTACATTTACCTTCCAAAACTGCTCTTTAGAGATACCTTCCTGACGAAATGCCGCAGCAACATGGAAAATAATATCCACATCACTGAAGGTCCCATTTTGATTTTCAAGGTTAGATAAATCCCCTGTAACAATTTCAACGCCTAGTTTTTTTAGCTGATGGACTTTACTGGATTGGCGAGCCAGAGCCTTTACTTTGTAACCCCGAGCTACTAAAACTCTGCACAAATGGCCACCCGTAAAACCGCTACCTCCTGTAACAAAAACCGTTTTTCCCATCTTAAATCTATTCCTTATCAATTATTTGTGGTTAGGTACATGTCTTTTGTATAAGCAATTTCGTCTTCAATTTTTTGAGGTGCCCAACTTAATTCAACTGCCATTAATTCAGCACATATTTTCAAAGCAGCATCTCCCGGATTACCAGCACTTCCTAACTCGGTGCGGCGGCGGACAACATCGGCCAACTTAATGGCCATTTCTTCCCGAACCGCATGGATAACTTCAGCTTTCAAGACAGGCAAAGTCTCTAAAATTGGATTTTTCCATTCGGCATTTTCACTAATATATTTTATGACTTCACCATATTTGGAGCCATAATTTCTAATTAAATGTTCAATAGCTTCGGGCTCCAAATCGCCATAACCTCTGGCTTTTTCCTTTTCAATATATTTTTTAATATCAGATATTTCACCGCCAAATACAGCTGAAGTAAAATGTTCAGTCTTTTGGAATTTTCTACCTAACTTTTTCGCGGCATACTCAATAGTTTTTTCAGCAACATCCCTGGCAGTGGTATACTTAACACTCACAACCGAAAGCAAACCTTTCAAACCACCCTCATTAGAATGGTCAATGATTTCATAACTCTTAAGTAGATTCACGTTGCCGGTTTTCGCATCATAACCATCCATAGGCAAAAGGCCGCCGTAATGAAAGGAAATATCTTCGCGCTTAAGTTTGGCCGGAGGATAAGCTTCATTAACATCGTCAATGAACTCCTGAATATCCTTTTCAGTTATTTTAAAGTTTTCCGGTCCGCCTTCATGGTGAACATGGGTCGTACCAATTATGGTGTAATTATTCCAAGGTGTGATGAAAAATAATCGAGATCCTTTATTC
>JAJDAE010000108.1 GCA_029262035.1 Candidatus Zhuqueibacterota bacterium | reverse complement strand
TGATGTGAACAAGTCATTAAAGCGTTTTGCACCCTGGTAAAGATCCTGCTGCCGGACAGCCTGCACAAAACGGCCGTACTGCATGTGAAATACGGTGCGGTCAGTTACCGGGAAAGCCAGACCAAGACGCGGGCTCAGCTCTACATCGGCATCGGTTTCAATGAGCTCTTCTTCGATCAGACCAAAACCATTCTCATCCCATGGTGGATTGGTTGGGTCTTCAAAGGTGAAGTTATCATTATCGATAACATCCACGCGCAAACCGAGATTGATCACCAAATCATCGGCTTCAAATTTGTCCTGCACATAGGCTGAAAAATAAGTTGGGTTGCGCGGACCGGCAACACCGTCTTCATCGAGTTCGTTGCCAAAGATGTCATAGCCAAAGTTAAATGAATTGACACGGGCAACAGAACTGAGCTGTGCCTGCGCCAAAACAACATCAGGGTCGCTGCGGTCGCCCGCCAAAGCCCGACGTAAGAAATCAGGATTGCTGCGTGCCCCACGGAATAACGACAATGCGCTGGCCGAAGTATACTGGAAAGTGCGTATAGTCCAACGCTCCAAAGAAGCGCCAAACTTCACTTCATGCTGCGGTAACTGGGTGGTAAAGTTAAATGAACCGCCAACATAACCGCTTTTACGTTTCCAGTAATTAGAATTTATCGGACTGCCAGGCGCTTCAAAGTCAAAGCCGTAAACTTGCATCTGCTGATCGCCGCCCTGCCATGGGGAGTCCTGGTCAAAGAAAGTAATGCCATGAGCCGCATTTGCAGTACTGTCCCATGCTTGCCAGAAATTCTGACCCACGATCGGATCGAAATTAGCCTCACGACGGTCGAAATAGTTCAGGTTCACTTCATAAAAAGAATTCGAACCGAGAAGATGGGTCATTTTAAGGTTTAAAAGCGCGGTGCTCAACTCTTCCTGTTCAAGTCGGTCACGGTTGAATGCCATCTCCGGCATACGCGCAATGACTTCATTCTGGTCCAAACGGCTGAAAGAACCACCCAGACGGAAAATGAACGGCTTGGCGTCAAAAGTCAGGGTACCATTACCAACCCACTCATCACGCGACGCATCCTGTACGTTACCATCGAGATAGTTCAAGCCCAATGCCTGTATCTGGGCTTCGGTATCCGCATTACGGTCGTCTTCCAGAATAAGCGGCATACGACCTGCTTCAATAGAAGCCAGTTGCTCTGCCTGACTCAATGCGGCAAACTCGGCCTCATCAACGTGGGTAAAGTTAAACCCGTTGTTGAAACGTTGAATCCGGTCAGCCACTGTTCTTCTCTCACCGGCTGCAAAAAACTTCAATTTATTGTTGAACCCGGGAACCGGACCACTTAAAGTTGCGGTCAGGTCATTGTAACCAAAAGAGTTGGTACCTAAAAACTCATCACCCTGATTGGCAAAATCATCGGTTTCAAACTGTAAGGTGAAACCATATTCCGGTCCGCCGCTCTTCAGGGTTTGCTTAACGATACCGGCATTGGCGCCACCAAACTCAGCAGTATAACCACCGGCCTGTACCTGAAATTCTTCCAGGGCTTCCGGGATAACACCAACAGGGTTCGAGCCGCCTAAGCTGCTCTCACGACCATTACGGTCACGAACATTGGCGCCTTCAAGATAGTAACCAACATCATTTTCACGGCCGCCGCGAATATGAAGCGCACCGTTAAATTGCACAATACCCGGTTGTAAAGCCACAGCAGCAGCCACACCACGTACCGGCAGGTTTTTCATCTCTTCAAAAGTCTGAATGCGAACAGCATTTGTCGCATTCCTGTTCACCAGCGGACGTTCAGCAACAATGCTGATCGCGTTAACTTCCAGGGCTTCACTCGGCAACTCAAAATCCAGCTGCGTGGTCAAACCTGAACTGACTCTTATGGTATTAATTGTTACTTCTCTGTAGCCGATAAAAGCGGCCTTAATTGAATAAGTACCGGTTGGTACAGACAAAATAACAAATTCACCGCTTACATTAGTTGCAGCGCCCAACGTTGTACCATCGATCACAACGTTAGCCCCGGGCAGGACATCACCTGTCTCACGGTCGATGACTTTCCCGGAAATTTTACCCACCTGGGCAATTGACAAGGAAGAGAGCATCAGCACGGCGACTATGGTCATAAATAATTTACGAACCATTATTACCTCCTTAAAATAAAAATTTATTAAAAAGACTATTCTTTACAAAACTCAATTAATTATCCTCTAAACTGAGAATCTGAATACCGGAACCACCATCACTCGCGACAACACATGTTTGCCTTGAGGCGCCCAGAGTCACTTGTTTAGTTGCAAGCACAGTTGTTGGATCTGCTGAAGCTGCAACCGATATTGTATAACTGCCAACACGATAGGACTTATAATCGCCAACAGTACGGTACGCAACACCAGCCGAGGCAAAACTATTATCGATTACGTCAGTACTGGCAAGAGTCGTGTTCTCACCCTGAATCGTTATATCATAAGTTGCGCCCGGCACAGCAGTCACAACACGGAGTGCGCCAACAGTAGCACCCGAGAAAGTTGTGTCGGCAATATGTGCTCCGGTTGTATCATTGATTGCCAAAGTAACATCGCCAACAGGAAGCGCTGCCAGATCGAAAATACGGCGTTCAATCAATTTCACGAACTCACGTATGTCGCCGGTTTTTGGCAAAAGCATAATCGTAGCTCTCTGCTCGGCAGTTACGGCAACGGGAATCGTTTCGTCACCGGCTATTGCAGCAGAACGGTTGCCCGATGGGTAGGTCCCGTGTGAAGTGGCGCTTCCAAAAGCCAAACCACT
>JAJDAE010000107.1 GCA_029262035.1 Candidatus Zhuqueibacterota bacterium | reverse complement strand
CGACAAAGACCTGGATGCTTATGTTACAAATTGGGGCGGCGCATTGGGTGGATTAAAAAATAATCTGTACCGCAACGATAACGGCGTGTATGTGAAAATCACAAAAGGTGCATTGGTTGAGGATGTCGGTATTTCACTCGCGAATGTTTGGGCAGATTTCGATAATGACGGCGATTTGGACGTGTATGTCGGAAATGGCAGTAAGCAAAAAAATCGCTACTATAAAAATAATGGCGATGGCACTTTTACCAGCATTGAAAAAGGGCATTTTGTTGAACAGACGAAAAATACATGGGGTGTAAGTGTTGGTGATTATGATAATGATGGCGATTTAGATTTGTTCGTTTCCAACAAAACGAGATATATAAAGGGCGGGGATGTAAACTTTCTTTACCGCAATGACTTGAATAATAATTATAATTGGATTTTAATACAAGCTGTGGGAGAGAAGTCAAATAGATCGGCGATAGGGGCTAAGGTCAGGGCCACAGCGAAAATTGCCGGCAAGGAAGTTGTGCAGTTTAGGGAGATTGGCGCTCAAAATACATTTTTAGGGCAGAATGATCTGAGAGTACATTTTGGCTTTCACAAGGCCAAAAAGATTGAGAAAATTCAAATTGAATGGCCTTCCGGGGAAGTAGATACCTATGAAAATATTGATATCAATAAAATTTATATTGCAACGGAAGGCAAGGAAATGATCCCTCGCAAATGAAATAAGTGCAGCCATGATTAGTGCCGGATCCAGCAAATTCGAAAATGAAGAATCACCATAGTACTTGACTCTTTGCATGCTTTTCCTTATGTTCACCTCCTGTTAAGCAGAGTTGAGAGGCATCCGGGTCTCCTGACTATGATATTAGGATGCACAAAGAGAAACCTTGCAAATTACTGCCGATACTGTAAACAATTAGAAACTATCCAAGAATCACGAAGACTATTGAAATTTAAATACAACTCTCAAATACGCTAAGTATCAAAATTATTCACCCACCTTTGTAACCTTATTAATAAATTATGACTTTTAAAATATTAGGTATTATCGAACCCATCTTGAAAGCCCTCAAGGCTGAAGACTATACACATCCAACGCCAATTCAGGGAAAATCCATTCCAATTTTGTTGCGGGGAAAGGACCTGCTTGGATGCGCCCAAACGGGTACGGGCAAGACGGCCGCTTTCGCCATCCCGATTCTGCAGCATCTTTATCTTGCCTGGCAAAAAAATAAGAGACCGCGCAAGATAAGGGCGCTTATCATCACCCCGACGCGGGAATTGGCACTGCAAATTTCAGACAGTTTTACGACCTACGGTAAATTCACCGGCGTCAAAAATACAGTTATTTTCGGCGGGGTAAAGCAAGGCACGCAAACGGAGGCCCTGCGGCGCGGCATCGATGTTCTTGTCGCTACGCCCGGTCGGCTGCTGGATCTGATGCAACAGGGCTACATCAGCCTGAAAGACATTGAATATTTTGTGCTGGATGAAGCCGATCGTATGCTCGACATGGGCTTTATTCATGACATTCGTAAAATCATCGCTAAGTTACCGGCGCAACGACAGTCACTGTTTTTTTCGGCAACCATGCCAAAAGATATTGTGGAACTATCACGCAAAATTCTGGGCAGTCCGGAGAAAGTGATTGTGAAGCCGGAACAGACGACCGCCGAAAAGGTTGAGCAGTCGGTGTATTTTGTGAATAAGAAAAGTAAAATTAAGCTATTGGTTCACCTGCTGAGAGTTGAGCGGTTTGATTCGGTCCTGGTTTTTTCGAGGACAAAACACGGGGCGAACAAAATCGTGAGGTTGCTGGAGAAGGCAAACATTGATGCGGATGCAATCCACGGCAACAAATCTCAGGGAGCGCGCCAACGTGCGCTGAACAATTTCAAAAGTGGCCGCACCAACATTCTTGTGGCCACGGATATTGCCGCCCGCGGAATCGACGTGGAGGAGTTGGCGCTGGTGGTCAATTACGACCTACCCAATATCCCCGAAACCTACGTACACCGCATCGGCCGTACCGGTCGGGCAAGTGCCAGTGGCATCGCACTCTCGTTTTGTGATGGCGAGGAAAAAGCCTACTTGCGCGACATCCAGAAGTTGATAGATCAGGAAATCTCTGTGGTGGCGGAACACCCGTTCGCGAGTGATTTTGTTGAAGAGGCGCCTAAGAGTTCAGCGAGACCGCAAAGGCCGCAACGCCATCCGTGGTCGAAAAAATCAGGTGGAGGTAGCAGAAACAATAGCAATAAAAGTCGTCGCCGGCCCCATTCGCAAAAACAGCGTTAGGTGGTTTTGGATTGGTAGCCATGTCAACGTGGCTACCATAATTGCTGTTTTTATTAAGACGACTTCTCCCCACAAAATCTTTCTCACCCCACAAAACTCTTGCATATTTGAGCTAACTTATTAACTTTATTACATTCATTCCTTTTTAATTCAAATTCATTTCCGGTTAGATTTCGACTTTAAGTAAATTACTATGAAAAAAATTGGTAAATATGAAATTATAGAAGAGCTCGGCAAGGGTGGCATGGGCGTGGTTTATAAAGCCTGGGATCCCAACATTTCCCGTACTGTAGCCATCAAAGTTATTTTGGAAAAAGCACTTGAAATTACAGAAGTTAAAGAGCGTTTCTTGCGTGAGGCGCAGACTGCAGGCAATCTCCATCATGAAAATATAACCGTAGTTTACGATATGGGCGAGGAAGATGGACAGCCTTATATCGTGATGGAATACCTGGAAGGTGTTGAACTGCGCGAGATAATTCGTGAGAAAAAAGAAATCAAGCTGGAACAGAAGATTGAGTACGCCATCCAGATGTGCAAAGGCCTGCAAAAAGCTCACGACCACGATATTATCCACCGCGATATTAAACCCGAAAATATCCACGTTCAAAAAGATGGCAAACTCAAGATTATGGATTTTGGCATTGCCCGCCCTGTAAGCAGTACGCTGACAGTGACAGGTGTTACAATTGGTACGCCGTACTATATGTCGCCCGAGCAGCTTAAGGGATTTAAAGTAGGGAAAGTTGCAGACATTTTTAGCTTTGGCGCAGTTTTTTATGAACTTCTCACTTACAAGAGGCCATTTGAGGGCGAAACCATTGAGTCGGTGATGTACAAAATTCTTCAGGAAGAACCGGAAGAACTCAAACTTGAGGACGTATGTTGCAAAGACCTGCAGGAGATCTTGTCTAAATGTCTTGCCAAACAATCTGAAGACAGGTATGCTGATTTCAAAAAAATTATTGTCGATTTAAATAAATTACTTGGCAAAATTCAAACAGCGGGAATGTCGGTTACAGATCGTGATTTACTGGCGACGATTCCAATTCAAGCTCAAGAAAAAGGTACGGTCAAGCCTAAGTCCCCGGCTAAGAAGTCAAGCAGAATGCCACTCATATTTGCCGGTTTAGTTGTGATTTTGGGTGCTACCGGGTTCTGGTTTTGGAGGAGTTCCTCGTCAGGCGTTTCAGAGACGACCGTTTCTTCTGAAATAGTTGCCTCGCCGGTTTCGCTACAAAATTTAAAAGTCGACATGACTAATCTTGAAGGTCAGGTCGAAGATATGAACGTGGCCTCTTACGCACAAGCCTCCCTCGACCTTGCCCGTACTCTGAAAAGTGAGGCCGCAGAAGCTGAGGCTGCAGGTGATTTTACGGTTGCCGAAAATTTGCTAACTTCTGCCATAAAGAAATTTAAAGAATCCATCGAGACTGCCTCTGGTGAAATTGAAAAGAAACAGGCTGAGGAAGCTGAGACTGACCTTGCTTCAAAGGAAATAGCGAGCAAGTCCCCTGGTATCGTCGAAAAACGCCCCCAGCCGGATAAGCCTAAAGTTGATCCAATTCAAAGAGCGGAAGCATTTAATCTTCAGCAAACTGTTCAAAGCAAGCGGACAGAAACCGATGCTACAGGTGCGAATGTAGCTTCTATCGAAGCCTACAAGTATGCTTTTGACCTTGAGAAGCAAGGCATTAATTTCCTGAAAAAGAACGGCTTTAAGCGAGCTAATACAGTTTTTGAGAGCGCAATATCGGGTTATGACCGAGCGCAGCAGGAAAAGGCAACACTCGATAAAGCGCGACTTCAATTTGAAATGGGTAGTTACAACAAAGGTCTGGCTGTTTTAGAAGATGTTTTTAAGGATACACCTTACAGTGGCAGTAACAAGAAAGCTTTGAAATTACAATCAGATATTACAGCAGCAAGTAGCCTAAAAGAGAATAGAATTGAAGACTCAAATGATGCCATGAAAGCAGGAGAATTGCGCGTTGCGATGTTTTCTTTAAATACTTTACCGGAGCGAGACAGGAAATCCAGTGAAGTTCAAAACCTGATTAAAAAGATTGTTAGCGGTGATAAAACCCCGCCAGTTGTAGCTCACACGCCTGAAGATAAATACAAGCCGAATGAGCCTATCGCCATTCAGTCACGAGTTCAGGATAATTTGTCAGTAAAAACAGTAACGCTGCATTATCAAAAAAAGGGTACAAAAACTTTTAGTGAAGTTGGGATGAAGTTTACTCAGAACGATAAAAGTTTTTTTACAGGTTACGTACCGCTGGACTATCACAAGGGCAAAGAGGTACGCTATTATTTCACAGCCAAAGACAGCAATGGCAACGAGAAAGTTCTGGGCTCCAGAAAAAAGCCGTTCAAAATTAAAAGCAAACAGAAGGATTTCGTGGCGCCAGCCATTCCTTAAAATTTAATATCATTTCTCACACATGGCCTCAATACAATGAGGCATATTTTTTTTACCAAGAGGAAGTTTAACTAAATCGGAGGTTACCATGAATATATATAGGTTAGGTGTTCTAATCTTGCTCGGACTATTGTTGCCATCAGGGCTTTTGGCGCAATCTGAATGGTCCCTGAACGCGGGCTTTTCGGCTTGGCCAAACAATTGTGACGTGCCGGCTGGCGGGCAAGACTCGCATTTGCAGCCCTCTTTCGGGCCGTTTTTTTCGGTGAACAAAGGGAGCTGGCAGTTTGGCGGCACTTTTTTTAAAGGTCATTTTGATATTGACCCTGATCATGCAATTGAGTTGAACGCAACCGGTCAACCAGTTTTTTCGGATGAGCATGCCCGTGAACACGGCTTCACATCTGATGGCTGGACTGATAGATTTGACGTGGACCTCAATGCCGGTTATAGGTTCAATCGCTACGCCAAACTTTCCTTTAGCTTTGTCATAAACCGCCACGAAGCAGACATTCTTACTTATTGGTCACCGGTTTTAACTGCTGAAGGCACTATCATTTTACCCAGCGATCCAAGCCGGTTGCGGATTTTGAAATATACCGACACCCAATTTTGGATTGGACAAAATTTTAGCGGATCTGTACCAGTAGAAACCGTTTCAACCAGGTTTTCAATTTTTTATAATGCCAGCTTGCTTGTTCTCGCCAACGAGTCCGGAGACGGTAAGTTTGAGCAACCCATTGGCACTTTCACCGATACCAGCCCCCGCACAACCTATTCCGACGAAGACGGTAACTTGATTTTTCCACCACGTAGCCTTGGTGAAAGATCATTTGGTGATAATTTGGGAATTACTTTTAGTACCGGTGCAGGGTTTCAATTATTTACTAATCCTGCCACCGTAATTTTTGGCGGATATAATGTTAAATTTTATGATGAAAAGCAGAACAGTTTTATCGATCATTCTGTGTTCAAAGGACCGTTTGCGGGTATTAGCGTAAATGTTTTTTAGAAGTCTTTAAGCTTGAAATAAAAAAAGCGAAGTCCTTTGTGGGCTTCGCTTTTTTTTCTGAATTGAGTTACTTGCCGGTAAATCTGGCCGCATCAACTATCGACCATAAATGAATTAGCCACCCCATAAAAAATATCCACAGCACACCAGCCAACACAAAATGGATCGCGGCAATCAGCACCCGCCCTTGTACCAATTGACCTAACCCTGGAATAAAAAAGCTGCATATTGCAGCAAGTACATTTCCGCCGGAACCTTGACCGGGCATAAGACCTCCTCTTTTTTGATGTTTTTTAGAGTTCTGTAAAATACTATAATGTTTAAAATTTACTGTCATACCTGCGAATGCAGGTATCTCATAAACTACTAATTATTTTCACCCTGGAGACTCCTGCATCCGCAGGAGTGACACCTTTTTTCCCATATTTTGCAGAATTCTATTGATGTTTTTTTATGGACTGTCTTTCTGAGTGCGAAATCTCCAATAGTAGTTTTAAAGAAGTGCGCAACTGGCACGAAGAATCTTTAAAAAAAATCAGTTAAGAGATTCTTCGGGCGCAGAAAAAAACTTTAATATAACCTTACGGATGTTTTGCCCTCAGAACGACTTGCAATTACTCAATCACAAAATTAAAATACGTATCAGGGAATGGTTCGTTGCGCAATGTGAAGTGCCACCATTCTTTTGTATAATTTTTGAAGCCGTACTTTTCCATCAAACTTTTTAAGAGAAGCCGATTGGCGCGTTGTGCCGGCGTTAAATTTTGTCTAACCGTCCAGGACAGCGGATCGAAGCAATCGTATCCTGTACCCATATCCAGACTGTTGTCTTTAAAGCGCTCCGAGGCTGGCTTGCGACAATCGCAAAGCTCCTGTCCGGCAGTGTAGACTTCCTGTTGTGAGTTGATCGGCACAATGGTAATATCCACCGTGCTGCCACGCGTGTGGCTGGACCTGCTGGCAATGTAGCCTTCGTCGAACAAAATTTCTTTCGGTACGTCCGGATAAAACTCATGCTTCATGCTGGTATCTGCAAGGTTTTTTGCCCACTCAACGAAATGGTCAACTGCTCTTTGCGGGCGATAAGAATCATAGATTTTTAATGAAAGTCCGAAAGGCAGAAGTTCCTCCTGAACCTTCTTGAGTGCATTTGTAGCTTCTCCTGATAGATAGCATTTGGGCGCGTAGTAACCTCTGATTGGTTTGCCAATGAAATTATGGTCGCTGATATATCTTAAATCCAAAACGATTGTTGGGATAATTTTCACAACCTCAACAAACTCAGCCGGGACTTGTGCATTTAGATTTTTACAAAAAAAAGTTAAAAAAATGGTCAGAAGAAAAATAGAAGTTCTCATCTATTTCTGCACTTCCGAATAGCGAAAACAGGAAACATTGTGATCGTTGACCATGCCCGTGGCTTGCATAAATGCATAACAGATGGTTGGCCCAACAAATTTAAAACCTCGCTTTAGTAAATCTTTGCTCATGGCCTGCGAGTCTGGAGTTTGCGCGGGTAATTCTTTAATAGACTTAAATCTGTTTTGTTTTGGCTTCCCTTCGACAAATTTCCAAATGTATTTATCAAAACTGCCGAACTCTTTTTGTATCTCAAGGAGGGCTATTGCGTTTTTAACTGTGGCATTTACTTTTAATTTGTTGCGGATGATGCCTGCGTTTTGTAAAAGGGATTGAATTTTGCTTTCATCATATTGTGCTATTTTTTTTGCATCAAAATTGTCAAAAGCCTTGAGGTAATTTCCTCGTTTGCGTAAAACTGTAATCCAGCTCAATCCGGCCTGAGCGCCCTCCAGTATTAGCATTTCAAATAACTTGCGATCATTATGTTCCGGTACGCCCCATTCCTCATCGTGGTACTTTAAATAAAGTGGGTCGTCACCCGGCCATTCACAGCGTTTGAGTTGAGCGGTCATTCTTATTCTATAAAAGTAGAAATTTCGTTTAGTGGCTTTTTGGAAATATCAGGCACTTTAGCGCCTTGTGCCGGGTAGCCGACGACCAAAATTAAATAAGGCCGTTCATTGGAAGGTCGATTGAGAATTTTACTGAGAAAGCTCATAGGGCTTGGGGTATGCGTCAAAGTGGCCAGGCCGGCATTGTGCAGTGCTGTGATCAAAACCCCGGTTGCAATGCCGACAGACTCCTGCACGTAGTAATTTTTTTGTTTCTTGCCGTCTTTTTCAATTTTGTGGCT
Source organism: Candidatus Zhuqueibacterota bacterium (assembly GCA_029262035.1). GTDB lineage: Bacteria > Zhuqueibacterota > Zhuqueibacteria > Oceanimicrobiales > Oceanimicrobiaceae > JAJDAE01. Next base: position 616 of record JAJDAE010000107.1, on the reverse strand, counting down.
TTCTGCGAAAATTACAATCAGATAGGGTGCAATTTCCAGAAACGATTTGTTGGCATCTGTACCCAAAGGCTGCACTGCATCGAGCCATTCTTGGGGCGCGCGCTGCTCATAAAATTCGCGTTCTTCTTCTTCAGCCGCTTCTCGAATTTTCTTTTTAATATCCGGATTACTGACAGCTGAAAAATGCCACGGTTGCAGGTTTGCGCCATTAGCGGCCGTGCCTGCGGCCAAAATACAATTTTCTATTATACTTTTATCAACGGGCTTATCCGAGTAATCCCGGACAGTTCGCCGCCGTTTGATATCTTCATAAAATGCTTTGGCGCGGCGTTGCATTTCGTCGGGCGGGTATTCTATGTATTGCGATAATGGAATGAATTTTTCGGTTTTCATGAATAAAATAGATATGAGGTTGAAATAAACTGAGTGTTATTTTTGAATTGTAATTGCCTCGATGACATCATCTTCCTGGATTTGATCGACGATGTCCATGCCCGATGTTACCTGACCAAAAATTGTATACCGTCCGTCAAGGTGTGGTTGCGGCGAATGCGTTATAAAAAATTGGCAGCCTTCAGTATCTTTGCCGGCGCTTGCCATGCCCACTGTTCCTCGC
>JAJDAE010000106.1 GCA_029262035.1 Candidatus Zhuqueibacterota bacterium | reverse complement strand
TGATGGAACGCTTCATTATCAGCCCAATATTGGCTTCTACGGAATCGATAAATTTTTATACATGGTGTCTGATAGTTTACTTTTGAGCGACACTGCAAGTATTGTCATCGGGGTGAACCAATCTAATTTCAATAAAGTAGGGCAGCATTTATTCCCTTTTATAGAGTGGGAGTTGTATAATCCGACCTATCAAGGCAATCCGTACGACGTTATCGCGTCTGTCGAGTTTCAGCATTTAACGGGCGCTACGCACAAGACCGAAATGTTTTACGCCGGCGACTATACCTGGAAATTTCGTTTCACTGCAACTGGGGAAGGGACATGGTCATTTTTAACTTCAAGCATTGATCCGGATCTTGATGATAAGGCCGGTTCAATTATTGTCCATCCAAATCCGGGAGAGATGGGATTTGTAACAAATCTTGATGGCAGATGGGGGCGTTCCGGTACGGGTAAAGCCTTCGTTCCGCAGTATGTGATGTACAAAAACCTTACTGTTGTTTATGAAGATACTTCTGCTGTTGACGACGACATTCAATTGTTTTTTGAAGAGCATGGGTTCAACGGATTTCATTCCAGCGTTTCTAATCGGTGGTTTGATGTTAATGAAGCATCTTCCGATCAAATATCAGAAAATAATCCTGTCCCCGATGAAAGAACATTTGCGACTTTGGAAACCCTGATCTCCAAGATTTACAATGCTGGCGGCGTGTTACACCTTTGGATGTGGGGAGATGATTCCAGAAATTTAAATCAAAAAAAATGGGGAATTAATGGCGAGGTTGATCGACGATTACAACGCTATATTTGTGCCAGGCTCGGCGCAATGCCTGGCTGGACCATGAGTTATGGGTTTGATCTACAGGAATGGGTCAGCGATGAGGATGTGCAGTCTTGGTACGATTTTATGACAGAAAAACTTGGCTGGGCACATTTATTGAGTGCCCGAAACTTCGGTCCATTGAATTACGAACCCGGCATCGTTTTCGAGCAAATTATTAGCAATCCGGGTTATGCCTCTTATGAACAGCATAAACCTTCTTATGATGCTTATTTAGCCGCTTTTAATTCAAGGCCGGATATTCCTGTTTTTTCAGAGGACCGCTTCCGTTTACGTGAAATTGGTTTAAAAAAAGATTATTCTCCCGACGAAATTCGTCAGGGGCTTTGGCATTCTATGATGGTTGGCGGTGTAGCAAATATATGGGGGAATCAGCTTATAAGAAATGATTCAGGAGTTTCGGCGCCCTTTCCGAACATTGACGAGATCAAAACACATTTTGAATTTTTTAAAACCCGCTATAGCAAAGAAATGGTTGCGGATACGACGTTTTCCAACGCGGTTGCTTTGCGCCGTACAAACACAGGAAATTTCGTACTCTATCAAGAAGATACCGACTCCATTCAAATTGAACTTACACTTTCTGACACCACAAAGCCATTAATTGCATTAGATGCTAAAATGCCCTACCTGGAAATTCCAATTGACACGCTTCGGAAAACCAATCAGGTTTGGCGTGCCCCGTATATCTCAGATTGGGCGATTTCTTACGGTGATTTTGCTGATACTTTGACAATTACTGACAGCGTCAATATTTCGGGTGGTGTACCGTCTCTCATGAATGTTATAACCGGGTTGAATGGAAGCGGTCAAGTTAGTTCGGAATACATTATGATAGCCGAAGTTACTGATCTATTGGGCGAACCTGTTGCCGGTGTTCACCTTAAATTAGAAATTATTGGTGAGGGTGTTTTTAACGCCGTTCAAGATTTTACAGACATTCGGGGGAAATGTATTTTAAAACCGGAATTACCGGCTGTCTCAGGTCGTTATATCGGCAGATTGTCCTCAACCGATATTTCTAACCAAATTATTGATATTCAACTAAATGTGCTTTCTGCAGAAGCAACACACCTCAAAATAATTGACGGTGATGAGCAGACTGGCACCATTGGCCGCGAGTTGGTTTTCCCGTTTGTTATTCAGTTACAGGATTTAAGCGGAAATCCCGTTACCTCGGAAAATCTTTTTTGGGAAGTCCTGAGTGAAGGTTCTCTTCGTTTTGAAACCGTGATGGTCGATTCAAATGGAATTGCCCGAAATTATTTTACACCCGATTCAAGTGTTGGCCTGGACAGTGTGAAAGTAGCCTTGAATGACAGTATATTTACAATTTTTACGGCATATGCGGATAGTAACATTGTTCCGATATTTACCGGTCTGAAAGATACAAGTGTTGTTGAAAAAAATGTCATTGCTTTCCCTGTAAATGCGGTGGATGAAGATGGCAGCGTTGTTCGGTATGAAGTACGGGATTTACCGGACGGCGCCGGGTTTACCACTCCCGGGAATGTTTTTTTTTGGACTCCACCAGATAGCTCAGTCGGTGATTATGAAATTACTTTTTTGGCTTATGATAATGAAAATGGTTTGGGTGCCAGGCGAATCACTATTTCTGTTTTGGAAGATAATAATCCACCGGAGATTACATCATTTTTACCCGTCTCTACAGACTTTCCGGTTGTTGAGCGCGATTTAGTTGATTTTGAAATTTTTGCTGCGGACAAAGAGAATGATTCATTTTCTACAGCATGGAAAGTTGATGGAGGTCTTGTCGGAGGTTCATTTACTTATCGGTTTAATGCAAAACAATTTGCTGCCGGCGCTCATATTATTGAGGCGATTGTCAGTGATTCCGTGAATAGCAGCATTCAAAAATGGCAAGTTACTGTGGTGTCCGAGCAAATAGCGTCTAAAAAAACTATCCAACTGGCAGCCGGTGATAATCAGAGTATGACTGTTGGCCGTGCGCTTAATTTCCCTATCAAAGTTTTTATAACCAATCCTGAGGGCAGTCCGGTTGCAGGCAGAAATGTCGTTTGGAATTTGACTGATGATAAGGCCGGTGCGAATTTGCGCACCCTCGAAAGCGTTACTGATACCGTCGGCGTTGCAATTAATTTTTGGACATTGGGCAGCGATACAGGCGCTTATAAGGCCGAGGCTTTCCTTTCTTATGACCAACCGTTGGTTCAGTTTACGGCTCATGCTGTTCAAAATAATTTCCCGGTATTTGAAACAGTTCGGGATACATTTGTTTATGCCGGGAAAAAACTCAAGCTTCAATTTATTGCCATGGATGCAGATGAAGAGACAATTACTTTTGGGAGTGAGAATTTGCCTGATGGAGCAATTATTCATAATGAAACCGGCGATTTTGAGTGGAGCCCAACTGAACAACAGGTGGGTTTGCACCCGATTCTGGTTAGAGCTACAGATAGTCAGGGTGGATTTGGAGTTGCTAATTTTCAGATTCAGGTGAAAGAAAAAAATAGCCCTCCGGAAATTGTACAGTTCATGCCCTCCAGCCTTATTTTGGCCTTGTTCCCAAGTGGAAGCCATAGGTTTACCGTGCAGGCCATTGATGCTGAAAATCAACCGCTCAGTTATCGCTGGTCAAACAATGGTGTTTTTGTTTCTGACAGCAGCAGTTATCTATTTAGCTTGGGTGAAAACCCGGAACCACAATATATTGTTAGAGTGGTCATCTCTGATGGTCTCGACAGTCTCGCACTGGCATGGCAGTTGAGTATCGTGACAGCAGTTGAACTCATTAATTTCACAGCTGAATTTGGCGGGTTTAGCGGTGTAAAAGTCGCGTGGGATAGAAGTGAAAATAACCTGAGTTCCAGTTTCAAACTGTTGCGCGGTTTTTCTGAAGATGGTGAGTTTGAAGCGCTTAAGTCCACGGGAATTCTTTTCAATGCAAAAAGTAAGCGATATGAATTTACTGATAATGCAGACCGTGACAAACAAAAGCATTTTTACATTTTAGAAAAAACCTTGCCGGATCAACGAGTCAGAAAATTTGGCCCTATCTCAGTCGAAACCGAATTGCCGGAAACATTTCAGTTGTATGAAAATTTCCCAAATCCGTTTAATGGCGGCACAAAAATTCGTTTCCAGCTTCCTGAGTCAACACAGATTTCATTGAAGATTTACAATATCCTCGGTCGTGAAGTGAAAAGCCTCCTCAATGAAAAGAAAGAAGCGGGCTATTACACGATTCAGTGGGATGGTACAAATGAAAATGGCAGCCTGGTTGGGTCGGGTGTTTATTATTATCAAATTCGTACGGGTGACCGGCGGGTTGTGAAAAAGATGTTATTGTTGAAGTGACCCTCAAAATCCTTTTTGGCCTGTTGTGAGAGAAGAGGCTGTGGGGTTAGATTAAATATTTCTTAATTGTTTTTCAACTTCTTCGTTAATTCCCTCTCTATCATACGGCTCCCCTTCTCCTCTATCAAGTTCATCAATCCCAATCTGTAATTCCTCATTTAGCCATTGAAGTTTTAATGCCTTAATCGCTTCAGAGATACATTCCTCCGGGGATTTAAATTTACCGGAAAGCATGGCAGTATTGATGGTTTGTTCTAATTCTTTTGATAATTCTATTTGCATCAGACTTACCTTTGGGTGAAATATCTTTAGATGACGGTAATATTTTTACCTAAAAAAAGCAAGGTGTTTGTTGAATTAATAAATTGTTTTGTTTTTATTTTTGAAGTTTGACAGGGGAATGCCTATATTATCCCCATGCAGAAAAACATCGAAATTCGTGGTGCGCGGGTTCACAATCTCAGGAATATTGATGTCGATATTCCACGCAATAAGCTGGTGGTGATTACCGGCGTTTCCGGTTCCGGTAAGTCAAGTCTGGCATTTGATGCGTTATACGCCGAAGGCCAGCGCCGTTTTGTAGAATAGCTCTCGGCTTACTCGCGGCAATTTCTGCAGCGCATGGATAAACCTGATGTCGATGAAAATCCGAGGCATCTTGCCGACCGTTACCATCTAGCCATCGCGAAAAAAATACGCGCTGAGTTTAACCATTTGCTATTTAAACAGGCGAATTCGTAAACCGTGAAATGCTTTGTCCGACAATGCAGGATTATCCGTATTTGCATATCTCGAGTAATAATATTCTAAATCAATATTATCCCGAATAAATTGAATGGTTGAGCCGACTGGTTCATCATGTCCAAGTAGAGCCCGCAAATTAAATAGCCCTTGAAATTTCACACTAACACCCCATGTGTTATAAGAGACTTTGCCATCGTTATCTTCATAATGCCCAATGGACAATGAAAAGAGTTCAGCAAACCCAAGTGCTAAGCCACGCTTGGTGATAACCTCTGTATCACCGTTCCCTAAAATCACGTGAGTGAAGGGGTTGATTTTACTAAATGTATCAAAGGAAACAGCACCACTTGAATTTCTATTGACCAGAAGATCTTGGGCTTCACTCAGGTATTCAACCGATAATATATCAAACTCCCTTTCCCCAATACTCTGTCTCAGTCCACCCTGAAAGCCAAGGCCAATGCGTGAAACTCTGGGTAGCGGGTCAGATTGGCTTTTATCAATATAAGAAATTTTGTCACCTATATTAGCGCGTACAAGCCCGACGGAAGTATTTAAGTATGGCGCGAGCATTCCTTCTTGTAACTGCTCAATAGATTTTAGAATTGGCAACTCAACATAAAGCCCAATGTCCCAAGAATTTACTTCTGCGCTCCCATCACCCCGCTCTGCTCCAGCACTGACTATCCCCAGGTTAGAATCGATGAACTTGTAACTCACACCAATTGCTGCGCGTAACCACCAATCAACCCCCAGACCCATGGATAAAATATCTGCACTTTCGTTGGAATTGAAAGCACCAATAGGGTCAGGTCCTGTTTCATCTGTGATAATTTGCTGACCATAATTGGCAAATACACGTGAGTAAGACAAACCGATATTTAACCCTAAAGCATCCTTTGTATCGAAACTGTGGCCAAAAGTGAAGGAGCGCGCTGAAAAGTAAAGATCATCCAGATTAAACTGTGGCAGCAGATCTAGGTTGCGAATATAGAACTCTGCGCCCAATTTACGCGCTGCCTTGGCGAAGCCCACATGGGCGGGATTAAAAATGACATTCATGGGGCTGTGGTCAAATGAGGCAACAGAGGCATTGCCCATGGCGGCAGCCCTTGGTGAAGGTTGAATGAGCAGAAAAAGTACGGCGGCTTCGCTTACTGCATACGCAGGCGCAAAACAAAAAAAACTAAAAATAATTGTAATTAGAAATTTCATTTTTGGAGACTCCCGGTTTAGTACTAATCAAATGATATTTTTAACAACTATCTATTGGGTAATAAAAATATACTTTCGGGATATATGTTGATTTTAGATACGTTTTCTTCTATTTAAAATCAAGAAAAAAAGTAACTTTAATTAATAAAAATAGAATCAGTTGCAATGATTTTATATTGGCAATCCTAAATAGTCATCTTTACTTTTTGAAGTTTACTACCGGAATGCCTATATTCCCCACATGCAAAAAAATATCGAAATCCGTGGCGCACGAGTTCATAATCTCAGGAACATTGATGTCGATATTCCGCGCAATAAACTGGTGGTGATAACCGGTGTTTCCGGTTCGGGCAAGTCCAGTCTGGCGTTTGATACGCTGTATGCCGAAGGCCAGCGCCGTTTTGTAGAATCGCTCTCAGCCTACTCGCGGCAATTTTTGCAGCGCATGGATAAACCCGATGTTGATGAAATTCG
>JAJDAE010000105.1 GCA_029262035.1 Candidatus Zhuqueibacterota bacterium | reverse complement strand
TTTCGCCTACCTTAAATTGCAATGGCAGCACGCCCATACCGATTAAATTGCTGCGGTGAATGCGCTCAAAGCTTTCAACGATCACCGCTCCAACGCCGAGCAAACGCGTACCTTTAGCAGCCCAGTCACGCGAGGAACCAGTGCCGTATTCTTTGCCCGCAATTACAACGAGCGGAACATTTTCTTCCTGATACTGCATGGCGGCTTCGTAAACTGAAGTCACCGTTTTTTCCGGCAAATGTAACGACCAGTTACCTTCTTTTCCGGGCGTCAATAAGTTTTTCAGGCGAATATTACCAAAAGTGCCACGCATCATCACTTCATGGTTCCCCCGGCGGGCGCCGAACGAATTGAAATCTTTCTTCTCAATGCCCAAAGAATTCAAATATTTACTCGCCGGACTGTTATCCGGAATAGGACCGGCAGGTGAAATATGATCAGTTGTAACGCTGTCACCGGCGAGTACCAGCACACGTGCATTTTCGATATCTTGTAGCGGTGCAGGTTGCAACGATAGATTTTCAAAGAAAGGTGGATTTTTGATGTAGGAAGAATTGTCATCCCACGCGAAAATATCGCCTTCCGGAATTTCCAGCGCTTGCCAGCGTTTATCACCCGTGAAAACTTCGGCATACTCTTTTTCAAACATTTCCCGTTTGACCGAACTGGCCACAGCAGCCCGAATATCTTTTGATTCCGGCCAAAGCTCTTTCAGATAAACCGGCTCACCATTTTTGTCTTCACCCAACGGCTCATTGTAAAGGTCGATATCCATTCTACCCGCCAGTGCGTACGCTACAACCAACGGCGGCGAAGCCAGATAATTGGCGCGCGTGTGCGGATTGATTCGGCCTTCAAAGTTACGGTTACCGCTCAACACCGAGGCAACCACTAAACTACCTTCCTGAATGCCATTTGCGATGTGTTCCGGCAACGGGCCGCTGTTACCGATACAGGTGGTGCAACCGTACCCGACCACATTAAACTTCAACGCGTCGAGATATTGCAGCAGGTCTGCTTCTTTCAAATAATCAGTTACCACTTTTGAGCCGGGTGCCAAACTGGTTTTCACCCACGGCTTAACCTTCATACCGCGTTCCACCGCTTTTTTCGCTACCAAACCGGCACCAATCATTACCGACGGATTTGAAGTGTTGGTACAACTCGTAATAGCAGCCAAAACCACGGAGCCATTTTTCAACTCGATACTGTGACCATTTTCACTGACCTGCACGGTATCTTTGGTGTTTTCCAATTTTAACTCATTAAAGGCTTTATCAAAAGCAGGCTTGGATTCCTTCAACAAAATTCTGTCTTGCGGGCGCTTCGGACCGGCGATACTTGGCTGTACCGTTGATATATCCAATTCGAATGACGCACTAAAAACCGGGTCAGGCGTGTTATCAGTTCTGAACAGACCCTGTTCTTTTGTGTATGCTTCGACCAATTTGATGAGCTGTTCATCGCGGCCGCTGTTGTGCAAATATTTCAGGGTTTCGTTATCAACCGGAAAGAAGCCGATGGTCGCACCATACTCCGGTCCCATGTTCGCGATGGTCGCACGGTCAGCCAGACTTAAATTGCTCAAGCCGGGTCCATAAAATTCAACAAATTTCCCGACAACCCCTTGTTCGCGCAGCATCTGCACGATGATGAGCACAAGGTCGGTTGCAGTTGCTCCCTCGGCGAGTTTTCCGCTCAATTTCATACCAACCACTTCCGGGATAAGCATGGAAATCGATTGTCCGAGCATAGCTGCCTCTGCTTCGATACCACCAACACCCCAGCCAACAATGCCCAAACCGTTGATCATGGTTGTGTGTGAATCGGTGCCAACGAGCGTGTCCGGGTAGGCATAAAGCTGTCCGTCAATCTCCTGGCTGTAAACTACTTTACCGAGATATTCAAGGTTCACCTGATGACAAATACCGGTTTCCGGCGGTACCACGCTAAAATTTTCGAACGCTGTTTGCCCCCAACGCATGAACCCGTAACGCTCCCGGTTGCGTTCGTATTCACGGTCGGTGTTAAACTGAATTGCACCAGGATTGCCAAACTGATCAACCTGAATTGAGTGGTCGATAACAAGATCAGCCTGAACCTGTGGATTTATCTTCTTAGGATCAGCACCAAGTTTTTTCATGGCATCGCGCATAGCGGCAAGATCGACCACTGCGGGTACACCGGTGAAATCCTGCATGAGCACCCGCGCCGGGGAAAAGGCGATTTCCTTTTCCGATTTTTGGCCGGCATCCCAATTGGCAACAGCTTCGATATCTGCTTTCTTCACAGCGCCATTATCCTCTTTGCGCAGCAAGTTTTCAAGTAATACTTTCATTGAAAATGGCAGCCTGGAGATATTCGCAAAACCGGCCTTTTCTAACGCCGATAACCGAAAAATGCGGTACGATGAATTCCCTACCGGTAAATCCCCACGACTGTTAAAACTATTTACTTCATTTGTCTTCATTCAAAACTCCTTTGAGAACAATTTTTTCCTTAGGTCTAAACGAAACTCTCTACCTTGTCATTCCGGGTTTGATGGTTTTTATCGAACTCCGGAATCTCGCCGGGATTTCTTCTTTCAGACTCGTGAAATTCATCTGACACCGGCCAAAAATTCGATTCAATTATAACCAATTTCTGATTGTAAAGCAATGATTTTAGGAACTGTTATTAAAACAACGCAGATGTAAACTGACGGTGAAATTTACGGGTCAACTCATGCTCCTGACCAAGCATTGCAAACAGGGCAATACAAGCTTTACGCGGGCCATCATCATCAATGGTTTTATCCACAACAATAGCGGCGATCCAGTTTTGTAACGTGGACTCATATTTTTTTTGGCAGAATGCGCTGATGCCGGTGAGATAATCTTTCCAGGCCGGAGTATCAGCCGCGCCGGATTTGATTGTCTCAAATTCAATGTGCAGCCGGGCAAGCGTAAATACTTGTTGGGCATTTGAAAAAAGCGGGTGTTCTTCCGGTGTATCTTTTACCAGGTTATAGGCTTGCTCGATATCTTTTTCAAGAAGAAGAAACGCCAACGGGATGCGGGCTTCATAATTTTCAGGCTCAAGTTCTAACACCTGGCTGAATAGTTTCTCTGCCTCCGATTTATCGCCGCTTCCCAAAGCACCTTTCGCAGCGTTCAACAGTTTCCTGGCTTCGGTTGGAATATTTTCATCTAACCATTCTTTGATTTTCACTTCCGGCAATGCACCGACAAATTCCGCTACGACCTGGCCATCGGCAAACATTTTAACAGCGGGGATGCTGCGGATGCCGTATTCTTGCGCTACCTTCTGATGTTCCTCTGTGTTGATTTTTATCAGCTTCCAACTACCGTTGGCTTCACTGTCCAGCTTTTCCAACACCGGGCCTAACGTGCGGCAGGGTGCGCACCACTCTGCCCAGAAATCTACCACAATCGGTATTTTTTTACTGGCTTTAATTACATCTGTTTGAAAGTCAAATGAATTCATTTTATAACCTATTTCCTTTGAAGATTATGTTTCAGCCCGGGTAGAAAGATTCATTTATTTAAACTCATACCTGTTTGGCGAAAATCCATATTCATAAACATTTCAAATATAGTTTTTCGGATAAAAAATGTCAAATCTCGAAAGTTAATTTTTATGGGATTATTGCGTAAGGACCGGAGCGTATAGCACGTAGCCGCTGAGATAACTATTCGTAATGCGTCCACATTCTGATTACTTTTACAATTTTTTCTTCCTCAAGCATTTGATAAACCAACCGGTGTTGAATGTTGATTCTTCTTGAATAAGTACCTGAAAGATCACCAACCAGTTTTTCGAACGGCGGTGGTGTTTTACAAGGGTCTTCTCGCAAAATATCGAGTAGACTTTCTGCTTTCTCCCTTAGTCCGCTGGATGCTAATTTCCTGGCATCTTTTTGAGCCTGTTTTGTAAAAATAAGATCCCACTCTACCATCCCAATTCCTTTGCGCAGTCATCCAATCCGGCCTCAAGGCCTTCTCGAATTGACTCACGCATTCCGGGAATAGAAAGGAGATAAAGAGTTTCCTGGATAGCTCTCCAGTCACCTTCCGAAATTAAAACTGCATTTGTCCGTTTGCCGGTAATTTGAAATGGTTCATGAGATTCGGCAGTTTCGTCAAGCAATTTGTAGAGATTTTCACGCGCTTTGGTTGCAGTAATGGTTTTCATGATTTTCCTTCTTATGCACAAATTCATCCATATAGCAACGTACGTAATAATGTACGACAAGACAAGAAAAATCTTTAACGTCGATAGATGCTAGTTTTCAGAAAAAATACAGTTTTCATTTATCGCGTAAGCGCCGGCGCGTGCAGCACGTAGCCGCTTTTTTCCATGCGATAGTGTTTTTGAAGATTGATTTGGCTGGCAGACATAATTGAGGTAAACCCAAATTTGCGGCGAATTTCATCGATGCTGGCTTCGAGCGCTTCACGGCGGCCGGACTCGTTGAATAACTTGCCCTGCCAATTTTTACACTCGATTTTAGCTAAAGTCAAACCCACTCGCCTTACGCGCAAACGGCGGAAAGAAGTTTCACCCAATAGCTCGCGTACCATTTTATAGATGGTATCGGTGCAATCTGTCGGTTCCGGCAAGCTGCGGGCTTTGATGTAGCGTTTGTGGTCGGAGTACTCCACTTTCACGGAAACTGTTTGCCCGGTCAATTTTTCTTCGCGCAACTTTTTGCCGATGCGTTCGGTCAGATATTGCAGTACCTCGTACACCAGGTCAATGTCGCACACATCCTCCTCAAATCCGGTTTCGCGGCTGATCTGCTTGGGAACCATCTTCTGCTTTACTTCACGCGAATCAATGCCGTGCGCCAGCTCCCAAAATTTCTTACCATTAACACCGAAGCGTTGTATTAAAACTATTTTAGGCACGGAAGCCAATTGGCCGATGGTACGGACACCAATTTGGTGCAAACTTTCTTTTGCCATGGGACCAACGCCGGGTAATTGCTCCACCGGTAATGGTTGCAAAAAGTCGTTTTCCGTGCCATGTGGTATATTGGTGATGCCAGCCGGTTTGTTGAGCCCGGAAGCAATTCGTGCCACACACTTGGATGAGCCAATACCACCCGAAACCGTTACCTGCACAGCAGCGTAGATTTTCTCCTGAATTTCGCGGGCAATTTCTACAGGCGACTTTTTGTGATAGTTCAGTGTGCCGGTTAAGTCGAGATAAGCGTCATCGAGAGAGGTCATTTCCACGATGGGCGTGTACTGATAATAAACACCCTGAAAGACTTGTGAAACGGCTTTATAATGCTCGAAATTGCCTTTAAGAAAAACCGCATCGGGCACAAGTTGTTTGGCCTGCTTTAGCGGCATGCCGGTATAAACGCCCTGCTTGCGTGCGGCATAACTGGCGGTATGCACCACGCCGCGCTGGTCCTCCGTACCCCCAACAATGACCGGATGCTTACGAAGAGGCGGCGTAAAACCCTGCTCCACCGAGGCAAAAAAAGCATCGGCATCGAAATGTAGAATGGTTCGGGTTGGTGGATTCATTTTCGTAGGCTGGGCCTTTTTAAAACTCCTGCATCACATATTCCATAAAACTTGCGGCTGAATAAATATGCGTATTTTGCACATTTTTCACAACACCATTTTGGACAAAATAAGCTGCGGGTGTATTCGGAGCAAGTTTCGCAAATAATTCCCCGTCAATTATTTTGGTAGAAAAGTTTGGTTGAAAACGGTCTTCAAAGTCCATCAGGTCGATCTCAAGGCCATCAGTCAAACCGATAATTTCATCAACCAGACCGGTTTCTTTGTAGGTTTTTACATTTTCGATGGCATCCCAGCAATGGCTGCACGACACACTGTAAGCAAAAAACAGATAAGAAGAGTCCGATGAAACTGCTACAACTTGTCCCAGTTCGGTTTCTGCGACTTGTGCATTTAAGGATGGATTTTGCGGCACGAACAACGGTTTCACGCTGGAAATACCGGAAGCCATAAATGCAACAGAGCCCAGAATTACCAGCATCCGCCATTTCGTCCTGGTCATGCTTAATGCGGCGGTTTCACCGGCGGTCTTGTAGAGGTAACCGCACAATGCCAGCAAAATAAAATTTCTGGTAAATGAAAGCCATGGGCTGGTTTGCAGCGCAGAAAGTCCGCCGAAACAACCACAATCTTCAACGCCTTCAAAAAAATAAGCATAGCCGAAAGCACCGGTAAACCCAACCAGAGAAATAAGTGAAATGACTATCAAATTCTTACGGTTGCCAAGATAGAGCAAAGCCATGCCGAGGATGATTTCCAGAGGCGGTAGCGGCACTGCTATTAACGTCATGCCTTCGGTAAAGCCGTATGCCTGTAACAGGTTTCTAAAAGAGGCGACATCCAGAAGTTTACCAAAACCGGAGAGTATAAAAAATAAGGCGAGTATTACGGTGGGTAGATATATTTTGAGGGCTATCATTTAAAAAGTATGCTTTGTTAGAATTGAGTAAAATAAAATGGTAAATATTAATTATATTTATCTCAGATTAAAAGCAAGCTTTTTCCTTTCTAAAACAAAAAAGCCGCTATAAAAGCGGCTTTTTTTTTATTCATCCTGAAATCCTTAAAAGGCTAATTCCTTAAAATACATCAAAAAATAAGCGATTGCCAAACCTGCAAAAAGCAGTGGGAATCTGGCATAATAAATTCGCCTGTTACTTTTTAATTCCATACAGAATTAAATCCTCCAAAATATAACTATAAAAGAACCAAATGTCTTTGACAGTATTCTTCAATCGGTCACTGCAAAAAGTAAACCTGTGCTCAATACGTCATAAAACATCCAAACAAAACGGGCAAATAATACGATAATTGGGGATGAAACGCAAGCTCTTTTTTCAAAGATTTTATTCTTTCTTAGTGCCGCCAAAATAGAAATATTGATTCATTAATTGCACGTAAGTGCTCCAATCTTTTGCGCCTTCTTTCTTCTTAATGCGCAGAAATGCATTGGCTTTGGAATCCATTTCATCGGCGTAATAGAGCAACAATCCCTCAAGGGTCATGGGCACTACCGGCGAGGCCTGTTCGAGTTTACCCTGATGGCTCAAAATTAAATGCTGTAAACATTTTTCCATCTCAGGCGGAAAATCTTTAATCGTGCGGATAAAATCCCTGACGATGTGAGAGCCGATAACGATGTGTCCAAGTAACCGGCCTTCATCAGTAAAATCTATCCAGGTTTCAAATTTATAGGCGTCGATTTTTCCGATGTCGTGCAGCAAACCGGCTGTGAGAAGCAGATCGAGATCAATATCATCCGGATACATTTTTGCGGAACGAGCGGCGATTTGAGTAACTGACAAAGTATGTTCTAAAAGTCCGCCAATATAGTTATGGTGCCAAAGCTTTCCGCCTGGCGCTTTAAAAAATTTTTCTTTGATTCGTTTATCCTGAAAAATGTTTTTCAGTAATTTATTGAGGTGGGGATTTTTGACAGACTTGATCATCTCATCCAACTTTGCAGTGAGCGTATCGATGTCTTCCTCAACTTTTGGAACCAGTTCTTTAACATCAAACTCATCACGCTTTTCAGCCTTGCGGAATTGTTCAATATTTAGGTGAAGCTTCTTTTTGTAATCAATAACTTTGGCTTTAATTTTTAACACATCGCCCTGTTCAATATTTTCGTACTTCTTTTGAACATTCTCCCAATGCGTTCCACTAATTCTACCTGAGGCATCGCCCAATTCAAGCGCTAAATAGAATTCATTATTTTTACGCTTCACCTTAATTTCCTTTTTTCTCAACACAAAATAGGAAATTGTCTCGTCGCCCGCCTTGAGTTCCTTAATCATTCTAACCTCAAAAAATTAAAAGGGTGATAAAGTTAAATGTTCAACCTGCCGATTTTTCAGACTTTCTTTATCCGTCAATATTTCATGATATTCACCGCTCTGCCACAAACTTAGCTGATCCTTGAAATGTTTGCTAAAAGGTTGTCCCGATGCGCCGGCAGCCACCACACTCGATGAATACCGCATTTCACTTAAGTTCACAATTTGTATGGCTGAATTAACTGAATTCGTTGCAAAGGGCTTTGATAAATTGTACGCCTTGTGGCTAATCGTCATCATCGAGCCATCGCCGGAGAACTGCCCGGCATTTAAAATAACATCCAGCAAGTTATCGGCACCCAATTGATGCCTAAAAGTGAACTGATGCAAATCGCCCCAGCGCCAATCGCTGATATGTTCGCCGGCCAATTCGGTTAACAATTCCCCTGCTTGCAGAAGGCTTTTATTGATGATGTCGTTTTTATTTTCAACTGCATCTGTCAGTACATTGTCAAACCAGACTGAGTTTTTCTTTTCCAAAAGAGTAACAGTAGTTTGAAATACTAAATTGGGATCTTTGATAAAATGTTCATACAATTCATCACCCATTTCATCGGAAAAAATGTTTTCGGAAACCTTCACCAAAAATGCATGAAATATTGAGGTTGGCACACTATCTTCTGACTCAATGCCATCCCAGTATTTCATCAAACCATAAAGTGTTCTAAGCGAATTACCCTGAAGAGAATCGGGTACAGATTGAACACTTTCTAAAATTTGGGGCAGTATTTTTTTTGCATAAATTGATTCATTGTTTTGCAGGAGTGACCTGACATCCTCAACAGACACCGAAACAGAATCTTTTGTAAATATTGCATCCTGTAGAGGAATTTTTGCGTTCTTATTTAATGGATTTGAGAAATAGTCCGACCTGCGTACTGGGGCATTATTTGAAACAAGAAAAGCTGCCTTCGGATTAAATATTTTCGGCAAACGGTCGGCTGAAATTTCATTGTTCCATTTACCGGTTTGTTGCCAGCCATTGTGCGGCAGCGCACCGGTGCTATTTCGTCGAATGGGGACACTGCCGGCAGTTTGGAAACCAATATCGCCTTTTGTGCCAGCAAAAACAAAATCCAAAACCGGTACTTTATGGGAGTCCAGGGCAGCGATAAATTCAATCCAATTTGAGGATTCCTGAACTTCTAAAAAGGTATTTAAATCATCACTTGGGGTAAAACCACTCCATTGCATTGAGATGGCTTGTTTTTCATTTTCCGAATAGGGAAAAAGGTCTGTTATTACCGGTCCGTTATGTGTTGAAACTATTTGCACACTGTCTGCTTTGGAACCCTTTACTAAAATTTCTTCTTTTATGAGTTTCAATTCCTGCCAGACCTGGCCATCAAAATAAGTCTGCTTGGCGCTGTCAATGCGTTCGATAAAAAAATCAATATCATCTGCGCCAGCACTATTTGCGGCCCAAGCAATGCTATCGTTGTGGCCGGCAATAAAAACGGGCAAGCCCGGCATGGTTAAACCGGAGAGATCGCCCCTACCCAGTGACAAATGTATTTGATACCATGGTGAGGGCATAACCGGTTCACCCTGCATCGCGGAAACCAACACTGGTTTGCCCGAAACTGTCTTGCTGCCTGAAATGACCCAGGCCATTCCTTGAAAAGAAGCACCAGTTCGGATGAAGTTTATCAGGCTTTGTTCTGTTTTCAAAAATGGTTTATATATTTCGAGGAAAGAAAAATTGTCTTGTGAGACAGTGTAACGTTTTCTTGCAGGAACATCGGGGAACAGTTCCAGTAGTTTTCGTGAACCCACTTTTTCAAGCAAATCAGCGAGAAGAAAATCCTGATACTTTTGTGAGGTTGACTGCCATGCCAGGAGGCGCGATAAGGCAATACTATCCTCAACCCGCCATCTTTCAGGTTTATAATGCAGAAGAGAAAATTCTATCGGCAGTTTATTTTCATGGGCATCAATAAATGCATTGATGCCGGCGGAATATGCAGTCAGCGCCAAATGTGATTTCTGAGAAAGCATTTGAGAAATTTCCGTGGCGGTTCTGTTAAATCCCCAAAGGCGCAAAAATCTATCGTACTCAAGCGTCTTCTCGCCAAAAACTTCCGACAGACGACCACATGCCATTCGCCGGTTCAAGTCCATTTGCCAGAGACGATCCTGAGCGGCAACATATCCCGCCACAACGTACATATCATATTCATTGCTGGCAAAAATATGCGGTACCCCCAACTCGTCGCGGATTATATCGACCGGTTTATTTAAAATTTCAAGCTGTAATTCACCACGGGTTTGTGGCAATGATTGCACAAGAAGGCGGCGACACAAAAATACAATTGTAAAAATCAGAATAATGCTAAAAAATAAAACTCCCCCGAATAACCTCAACCCTCTCACCATATCACAATTTAGAAGTATTCCACATATTCAATCCTGAATTCACGAACGATATCACGTTGGCCGTTTTTTAACAAATTTTTAACATCAAATTGTAAAAACAGCTGATCGGAGAATGTCCATTGAAAACCTGTATTCATATAGCCTGAACCGGAGCCATAAATATCCTTAAGTTCATCATCATTCATCGCCAAATCGTGTTCAATAAAAATACGAAATTCACGGTTAAAGGTTAAGTCAGCCCCAAAAAACAAGTTAACGTCTTTATCTCCATCATCAGTTTCAAAACTATAATTTATTCCACCATGGAAACCAAGTCCCTGCAACATGTCAAAATTTTTACTGGCTACTGCATAGGCGCCTCTGGATTTAAATTGATAGCGCTTATTCACACCGTCATAGGCACCATACCCCTGCGAATTAAACCCAAAACTAACCGCCGGAACATTAATTTGCTCGTCAATAAGACGGAATTTAGTTTGAATACCCGGGTTGACATTCCAATTTACTTTGCCTTCCCCAATTACATTTTCACCGCCGTAAGACAACCCGAAACTAAACCGAGGAGAAATACCAACATTTACGCCAACTAAAAGCCCGCCATTCCCGAACATTCTTAGAGTCATCGCATAACTACCACGCTCAAGGTTACCTGCTGTAGGCATATCAACCATTTGTCTATGTTTAACATTCTGTGAATATGCCGACATGGTAACCAAAAGAGAAAACATGGTTACAAAAATTAGTTTTTTCATCCTCGCTCCGTAAAATTTTGTAATAAATCAGCCTATTTTATAACCGGGCCGGCTTCCCAATCAAAGCCAATTTCAGCATCATCATAAGGGATGCGCCCTTCTTCATCCGGATCATATTCTGTTGATGTGATGTAAAGTAAATGGGCGGTTTCTCCTAAAACTTTGCATCCATGTGCAACGCCGGGAGGTATTCTCAAAACTTTGCCGCCGTAATTATCTCCCAAAAAAACAACTTGGGTTTCGCCCTTTGTCGAAGAATTCTCACGCTTATCGTACAAACCGACCTTGATATTTCCAACCGGGACGTACCACCAATCCACCTGAGTTTTGTGAATGTGCCATGCTTTGGCAACACCAGGGTACATTAATGAATGGCTAAATTGGCCAAAACCTTCTTCAAAAAAACTGTCCGATTTTTTTATGATTTCCCGAAAAAAACCACGTTCATCCGGATGTGTTGCCAACTCCCTTAATTCAAGTCCTTGAATCATAATCAAAATTCCTTTTCATTTAAATGTTAAAAAAATATAACCAATCTCACTTGTTTTGTCAATTAAAATAAAAAAGGCCGTCCCATATCTAAAAAAAAATAGATGTAGGAAAGCCTTTAGTTCGACTAAAAGTTAGACTTAATTTGTGCCCGAAGCTTTACTTTTAGTGGCAGCATCGTATTCATCAACAAAATCCGTGAACCTCTGATCATCGGCAATTTTTGAATTCAGATTCACCAATTTACCAGATACCATGCTGGCCTTATTGTTTTTCAAATTGAAAGTTATATGCCCCATGTATTTGCCTTGCGTGCCCGACTGCATAATTACCGTTTCTCCGACCGTAACCGGGCTATAGGTTTTGTCCCAACGATAACCGCTGACAATGAAATCGATGCCAGTGACTTGGCCTGCGAGTTCTTTGGCTTTTGCCAAACCAACGTGGGCAAGCGCAACAACTACATCGCACTTTTGTCCTAGTTTTTCTGCCATTTCCTTGGCAGCAGCAACCGGGTCTTTAGCCTCAAATCCAGAACGAACAAGTCGTGGGTTTGCAGCATCGGTCTCAATTCCGAATATTCCGACTTTATGACCATTAATTTGTTTTATCACGTAAGGTTTCGCAAACAACTTGCCGGATTTTTTATCATAAACATTTGCAGAAATAAATGGCAATTCATGTTCTTTTTGTGCAGACTGCAAAAACTCCGCGCCATACTGTAAATCTTTTTCACCGAGATTAATGGCATCATAGCCCATCATGGACATGCCTTTCAGCAGGTGAGCCACTTTTGTCTTTTCTTTTTCAGAACGGGTGCTACCAAAATCGCCGCAGTCAAGCAAGAGACGGCCATCAGAATCCGTTCTAACGCTCTTCATATAACCGGAACGCCGGGAGAGTCCGCCCGCAGGATTTACTTTGCACCCACATTGTGCTATGTAACCGTGCACATCACCGGTAAAAAACAAATCAATATCGCCTTTATCGTCGGCGAAAGCATCGACACCAACCAGCGCCAAGCAAAGGAACAGGCTTAAAAAAAATTGACGGAATTTAAAAATCCCTTTCATGTTACATCTCCGTTAGTTTGAGTTAGAAAAAAGGATGAAACAGCTCAATAATATTAAAAAATTGAATCTTATGCAATAAAAAACTCAAACCCGGAAAGTTTGTTCCACATATTAAATTGAAAAAAAAATCTGCCTAATTATTTTTCTTTTCAAAACCATATTGAACGATTTTATTGCGAAGCGTTTTTAGGGTTACGCCTAAAATTTCTGCTGTTCTGGTCTTGTGATTATTGTGCCGTTTTAGCGTCGTTTCAATAAGCTTCTTTTCCATTTCTTCGATAGAAATATCGTGGCTTAACAGTGACTTGGACTCCCGGTCTGACAACAAAGTAGCTTCCGGGAAATGATTTTGAATATGTTCAAGACCGATTTCGGTACTATCCTTACAACTAAGCACACTACGCTGAATTAAATTTTCAAGTTCGCGCACATTGCCAGGCCAATCATAACTTTGGATTTGTTTCAAAGCATCTTTGTCGATTCCAACAATCGACTTGGAATACTTCTCCGAATATTTTTCAACAAAGTGCTTACATAAAAGTGGAATATCATCCTTGCGTTCGCGCAGTGGCGGGATAGCCACGGAAATGACATTTAGTCTGAAAAATAAATCCTGTCGAAAACGACCTTCTTCAATAGCCTTATTAACATCGCCGTTGGAGGTCGCAATAATGCGTACATCAGTTTTGATAGTCTGATTGCTGCCAACGCGCGTAAATTCGCCCTCTTGTAAAACCCGCAGAAACTTTGCCTGCAAGTGGGTTGGCATTTCGGTGATTTCATCGAGGAGCAATGTGCCATCGTCGGCTTCTTCGAACACACCTTTTAAGGTACGGGTAGCGCCGGTAAATGCACCCTTTTCATGTCCAAACAATTGGCTTTCAAACAAATTTTCCGGAATTGAAGCGCAATTTATTTTCAGGAATGGCTTGGCTTTGCGCGGACTATTATAATGAATTGCAGATGCAATGAGCTCTTTACCAGTCCCATTTTCACTGCTAATAAAAACGGAGGCATCGCTTTCAAAAGCTATTTCGAGGGACTTAAACATCTCCAGAATTTTTGCATTTTGTCCTACAAAACTTTCAAGTGAATATTTGTCCTGTAACGCTTGTTTTAAAGTCTGGTTTTCTTCTTCAAGATCTTTGCTTTTAAAATATCGGTCGATGCATATTTTAATTTCATCTAAAGAGAATGGTTTTGTAATATAATCGTATGCGCCCTTTTTCATCGCCTCAACCGCGCTGTCAACAGTGCCGTAAGCGGTCATCATAATCACGCCTGTTTCCGGGGCGCTTTCCTTGACTTTTTCAAGAATATCCATGCCGGTTAAATTCGGCATGCGAACATCTGTCAGCACAATATCGCACGGTTCATTTTTGAGATCACTCATTGCCTGCACGCCATCATGGTAAACTTTTGCATCAAACTGCCAATGTAACAATGCTTCGTGCAAGGCGGTTCCGATTAATTGCTCGTCATCAACAACAACAATTTTTTTCTTTCTCGTTTTACTCATATCATTTTATCGGCACAATTATTCTTACTTCGGTTCCGGATTCCATACTATCATCTATCCAAATTTTACCAGCATGTTTTTCAATAATCAATCGGGCAGTGGGCAAGCCTAACCCCATACCGTTGGCTTTTGTCGTATAAAATGGGTAGAACGGCTTTTCACTGTTTACACCTTTCAATCCCAGCCCTTCATCCTTAATTTCCAATGCGACTTGTTTTTTCTCCTTCTCAATTTTAATTGAAATCTCTCCGCCTTCTGGCATCGCTTCTACAGAATTAACCATAATATTCTGGAGCGCCTGAAGTATTAAAACCGGATCAAGCTTCACATATATCTCGTATTCACACGATAAAAAGTTAAATTGGAATTTAGTAACATTTGTGTCAACCCTGGCTTTTACTGAGTCTATCGCATGACCGATAATACCCGTAAAATTACACGCCACCGATTTAAGTTCAACCGGCCGGCTAAAAATGATTAAGTTTTCAACAATTTGATCAATACGACGAACACCGTCCAAAATTCCATCGATATTTCTGGAATGTCCCGCCTGCGGATCCTGCGATAATAGCTCAACCAGATTAGCAATACCGCCCAACGGATTTCGAATTTCGTTCGCCAAATTACCCGCCATTTCAGTTAGATAATCTCGGGGGATATTTTCATGCGCGCCAAATTCATCAATTTTGCGGCTAATTTTACCGTAAGCTTTTTCTATGCCGGTGATGGAAGTACTGAAATTCTGAAAACTTTTTTGAATTTCAGAGAGCGTTGAGCCTGTTGTCATATCGAAGTTGTTTATCTCTAATTCGTATTCATTTTCCGGGATCATCTTCCCTGAGCCACTTATATTATCGTCGTCGTCCCCGCGTCACTTAAAGAGAATTGAGGCCTAACCCGTTCATATTTGTGAAATTATTGAGACAAGGCCGGGAGAAAAGACAGATGCTTAAGCCACTTCAGATCTCTACAAATTCATTGCTTCTTTACTTCTTCTATTCTTTTTTTAGAAAATACTTTTTAGCGAGAAATCATGGCACGCACATCACAATATATTCAGGTCGGTAAGCGTAAAATTGAGTTGGCCAATCTGGAAAAAAATTATTTCCTGAAGACCATATCGGTAAGGTGAAAATCGAGAAATTTTATTTAACATCAGTTCTACGTAAGGTCAAGACCTGACTTGGAAGTAGAAAAATAAAAATAGAATTACTGAATATGATTTAACAGGAGACCTGAGAGCGTGCTGCTAAAGACTTCGTATTATTGACTTTAAACTTCTTGTCCTTTTTTGCCTTGAATGCGGGCAGCTCCACCACAAAAAGGCTTCCATTTTCATCGCTCTTTTCCAGTGAAAGCTGACCCTCGTGACCATGCACAATTCCGAAACATAAACTCAATCCCAAGCCGGTACCTTCACCAATCTCTTTAGTTGTGAAGAAGGGATCGAAAATTTTATCTTTGTTTTCAGGAGATATGCCACAACCATTATCATCAATTTTAACAAGTATTGAAGATTGTAATTTTTCAGTTGTTACTGTCAGCTTCTTGCCGTGCTTCGAGCTTATTTTTAGAGCGTCTTTGGCATTCCGTATTAAGTGCAAAAATACTTGTTGCAATTGATCGCAATTGCCGAAAATTTTAGGGAGCGTTGGCTCCAAATCTATGACCAACTCAACAAACCTAATTTCAAAATCGTAGCGTTGCAATTCAAAAATATCGGTTAACATTTTATTGATATCAATCATTTCTGTTACAGAATTTTGCTTCCGTGCAAAACTCAATAAATTTTGTACAATGGTTTTGCAACGATCTGTCTCTTTTAAAATAACTTGAACATCACTCAATGTTTGTTGAGGTAAATCTTCTTCAAGTATAAGTTGGCCATAACCCAAAATTCCGGCAAGCGGGTTGTTTAATTCGTGTGCAGCGCCGGCAATCATTTGCCCCAGCGCAGATAATTTCTCTGCCTGAATGAGCTGTTTTTGCAATTGCGAAATCTGGGAAACGTCCTTTATAATCAACAAAAATTCATCGCGGTTATTTAGGGTAGATTGCGAAATCAAACATGGGATAGTATGTCCCTTTGCATCCATTAGTTCAATTTCATACATTGTATCGTCTTTACCATCCACGCTGATTTTTTCTTTGACTTTGTCCTTGTGTTTTGCCGCAACAAATTCAACAATCTTTTTCCCGGCAACCTTTTTATCAGCGCCAAACACCTTATCAAATCGCTCATTTTTATATTGAATAACCCCGTCGACACTAAGCGTTACAATAAAATCGAGAGAACTGTTAAACAAATTTTCAAGATCATTTTTATATTGATTAGTGTCCAAATAAAGCTGGGAATTCTTAACCGCAATACTCATTTGATTTACAATTGCCGAAAGTAAATCCACCCTTCTTTCAGAAAAAAAGTCTTCTGATTTGCTTGCAGCCAGAAATGTTCCAAGCATTTCGGATTTATAAACCAGTGGCACCGAGATGAATGAATTTAAATGCCCATTTAGAAAATCATGCGCAAACGGCGACTCAGAATTTTCAATTAACCAATTAACAACTATTTTTTGCTCAATCATCACAAATTGCTCAAGTCGCTTCCAGGCTGGGTTTAAAACGATATCTTTTTGAAAAATTGTTTCAAACTCACCCTTAACAGATTGTACCATCAGGCGCTCTGTACCATCTTCTCGCAACAAGACTGCGACAGCATCGACAGGTAGTTCTGTTAAAATTTTAAAAAGAGCTGTGTCAATAATTTCATCTAAAACGAGCGATTCGTTTAACGCTACTGAAACGGAATTCAATACATGTAATTCTTTATTTCTTAAATGGATTTCAGCTTCCATTTTTTTCTTTTCAGAAATGATACGAAATTTTTCCAGAACACGGGTAACGACATTGGGAAGCACATTGTAATAATCACGTGATTTTATAACGTAGTCAAACGCACCGGCTTTCATAGCTTCAACAGCAATTTCTGTATGACCATTGCCAGTTACAAAAACAATCGGTGATTCCGTATATTTTTCATTAACAAGCTTCTTTAAAGTTGTCAATCCATTTTCATTGGGTAAATGATAATCGAGTAGAATAATATCATATTGGTTTTGCTCTACTGCTTTAAAACATTGCTGGGAAGTTGGAACGATTGTAACGGAACTTTTCTTTGAAGATTCGAGGGCGTATTTGGCTAAACAGGCATGATCGGGGTTATCTTCGACCATTAGTATGTTAATCAAGATTTTTTGCATGATAGGTTTGAAAATCCAGTTATTTAATGCTCGCCCCCAACAGGCCTAAAATAAAACAGGGATTCTTTCATATATCCATTCATGAAAAAATCCCCGTACCGGAAGAATCCAATGTTAATCCTTTTCCATTCCTCGGCTCTTCAGATATCATCAGAAATTAACATCCTTATTAACTTCTGATGGGCGTTTCAAATGCAACTTATATGCCAACAAAACAGGGGTATTGATTTAATTGATTTTAGCCCAATTTATAAAATTCACCCAGTTCAACCGGGTGATTAATTTCCGTACAAATGTATTAAAAGGATACATTGCTGTCTAAACATCAAACACCAGACATAATAAATTTAAATTGTTTGAGAGAATTTATATCAAAATAGTGTCTTTATTAGTGAAGGCAGGGTTTAACAGGGAAGTTAGACTTTTGTCTTCCATACAAACTGAAAGAGGTGATGTGGTGTTTTCCGGTAACCCGAGGTCTATCGGATTTATGGGATAACCGCTCAATATTCAAAAGGATATTGAGCGGTTTTGTTTTAAACCTAATCATTGAAAAGACATTACAACCCCAAAACCCATGACACACAAATAAATGTACAAATCCTTCATTTCATTTTCAATTAAATGAAGGTACTATATTAATTCCGGAGACGTGTAACTTAAAAACTAACAGAACTAGAAATTTATCTTTTCAATTGTCTTGACTAAAGCGTTTGTAAAAGCTCTGTAAGACTTTTTAGGGGAAACCACAACTACCAATACTACTTCCTGATCAAATGCATGAAAAAACCTGAAGATGATTTTCCTGTGGTTAAATCCTTCGATAATCATTTCTTTGATGTTAGAAATTTGCCCCATTACGTCGGCCATTTCCTGCACCTGCTTAAGAAGCAGTGCAAGTTCGGTGAGTCTATCTTTTTCAACAAACCCATCTTTATAATGCTCAGCTATAGGTAAGCCTTCGCTAGAAAATAAATGGACCATGTCGTAACTACCGTTCATTGTAATTTGTTGCATTTTTTGCTCAATCAACAATTGTGGAGGCAATTTTTTTGACATGATAACCCGCTTTATTTTAGTACTTAATTCATTCATATAACAATCTTCTGAATAACTTGTTCTATCACCCCTTGCAGGGTGCTTAAAACCTCATGGCCTTTTGTGGCAACGCCCTTATAAAAAGGCGCTCCAAAAAAATTTAGCCGGGATTGAAGTTTTTCTATTGTTTCTATTTCGGGTAAATCTCTTTTGTTATATTGAATTACCCAAGGAAAGTCCTGCAACGTACAACCAGTTTCGATTAAATTCTTTTCAAGATCAAGTAGTGAATCAAGATTTTCCCCCATCCGGCTTTTTTGTGAATCCGCAACAAAAACAACTCCGTCTACACCTTTCAAAATTACTTTTCGACTAAATCTGTAATAAACCTGCCCGGGCACGGTATATAAATTAAACTTAGGTTTCTTTCCCTGAATCTGCCCCAACTCGAGCTGCATGAAATCAAAGTACAAAGTTCTTTCTTCTTTTGTATTTAAGGTAATAAGCTCACTTCGTATTTTTGGGTCAAGATGTTTATAAATAAATTCCAGATTTGAGGTTTTACCGCTTAAGCCAGGACCGTAATAAACAATTTTAAGATTTATTTCCTGGAGGGCATGATTGATAAACATTAGGAGATTATAACTTCAAAGAACGGCTCAGTTCCTCACTTAATAACGTCTTAAATTCCAGATCAAGGAACTCTTTCGACTCTTTTTCCTCCTGATTTGCGTTTTCAAGTATCTCTCCGAGAGATGCAATCGCCTTCTTGGTATAAATCCTGACCATGCCAAGTGCAACTTCCACCCTAAAGACCACAATCAGTAAGAAATTGAAGCCAACATTTGAGATATAAAGATTTTGCTCTTCACCTTCGTGAAAAAGATATTTAAAGCTATCATTTTCACCAAGCATAGAAGCCATTTGAGCTGTAGCTGAAAAATTGCCGGCAGCTAGAGAAGAAATTGTCGGCAAATCAACTTCCTTAATATCACCAAAATGTGTAACAGGATATCCGTTTACTTCGCAAAAAACAATATATTCAGCGCCTGTACTAGTTGTCAGTTTTTCAACCAGTTTAGAAATTTTCAAATAAAGCTCTTCGGATAAAATTAGTTGTTGACCATTGCCTAACTGCTTTTCACTCATGTTAGACCTCCGAACATAAAAATTGGGTTAATAAATACTTCACTGACCCACCTCCAGCCTTTCAGCTAAAAATGGGGGTAACTCAGACTCATTAATTTTACGCTGTGTTTCTGCAACATCATAATCGACACGGCAAAGCCTATACTCCATTTTTGAGTTGTCATAAATTCCAAAAGCAGCGCGGGGGTCAAGATCACGTGGTTGGCCAACACTGCCGACATTAATGATGTAGCGCAATTTTTTATTCATTTTTAAAGGATTGTCTTTTACAACACGACAATCATCACCCTCGCTTAAAGAAATCCCCATGGGAACATGTGAATGTCCAATAAAGCAAACCTGATTTTCAAATTCCGGAAAGTTTTTAATGGCATCACCGATAGTAATTATGTAATTCCACTCATGTGGATTATAGGGCGTAGAGTGGACGATTGTAAAACCGTCGACTTCTGTTTTAAGCGGTAAACTCAGAAGAAACTCTCTGGATTCATCTGTTAACTGTTCTCGCGTCCATTCGATAGCGCTTCTGGCCCAAGGGTTAAAATAAGAAATATCTATCTTCCCTAATGGGGCATGATCGTGGTTACCCGCCAAAACAATATCGGCATTTTCTTTAATTAATTCTACACACTCGTTGGGATTCGGTCCGTAGCCAATGACATCTCCCAGACATAAAATAGAGTCAACTTCCTTGCCTTCAATTTCTTTGAGAACACTTTGTAAAGCTTCGAGATTACCATGTATGTCGGAAATAATTGCGTATTTCATATGTAAAGTTCAATTTTAAAGTGAGGTGAATATACAATTTTAAATGGCTGTTTGCAAGAAATAATTATATGCCAAAACGCGATACCACAATCTCTTGTTAAGTTAGTTTTACAGAGATGATATAACGTCATGCCCGAAGTTATTGTCGGCATCCAGTGAAAAAAGGAGGATTTGGGGTCTTCGGCTAGACTCCTGCATTCGCAGGAATGACTCTTAAGTTGAAGCCGTCAAGGTATCGGATAAATATCGCAATAAATAGCTTTGATAAAATGGGGCAATATGTGCATGATTTCTGAGACTTGGGTTCATTTTTTTTATGAATCGTTTATCCGCCAATCAGTTTAAAAATTTCACGATAGTTCCTGCTGCCTTTTAAGCAGATTTTATTTTTTAAGGTGATGTGGAAATCACCATTCGCGTACGGCTGCAAATCACGAACAGCTTCGATGTGAACAATTGTCGAACGATGAACTCTGGTAAAACTGTCTGCGGGCAACCGAGCCGCCAGCGCTTTCAAACTTTCACGAACCATGTATTCCTGCTCGACAGTGTGAATCTTGACATAATAATCGCATGCTTCAAAAAACAGGATACTCGTCAACGGCAAAATGTGTATCTTGCCGGAGGCTTTTACGACCAATCGGGTAACCGAAGAATTGTGCAATCCTTCTCTGACAAGACGATTTGGTTCGGTTTTGGAAGTGGAGTAGTTTTGTAGCAATTTCAACAATCCTTTCTGCAGCTGAATATTTTTCGCGTTTTGAATTTGTGCCTTAGCGCGGTTAAGCGCCTCGAAAAAGCGCGCGTCTGTAAAAGGTTTAAGCAGGTAATCAATGGCATGTATTTCAAATGCTTTTAGCGCGTATTGGTCGTAAGCTGTGGTAAAAATTACAGGTGGAATCATCTTTTGCGGCAAGCTATTTAACACCTCAAATCCATTAATCTCCGGCATCTGGATATCCAAGAATAAAAGCTCAGGGCGCAATTTTTCGATACTTATCAGCGCTTCCATACCATCCTTGCAAGATGCAACCAACTCGATATCGGGGTCTCTTTCTAATAAAGCCCTTAAACCCTCGCGTGCCTGTTTCTCGTCATCAACTGCAATTGTTTTTATCTTGTTCACGCGGCCTGCTCTTTTTCACGATATGGAATTTCAATTCTAACTTCTACACCATCACTTTTGTTCGCAAGACTAAACTGGTGCTCGCCCGGGTAGAGTTGCTCCAAACGACTCATGACATTGGACACTCCGATCTTCCGATGCTGCAGTAAATCCCATGGTTCGGGTAACGACGGTCCGGAGTTATAAACGGTTAGCACAAGCTTGTCGCTGTCAAGATTTCCGGTGATACAAATTTCTGATTCACCTAAATTACTTGATATGCCGTGTTTAAAAGCATTCTCAACAATTGGCTGCAGAATCATGTTTGGAACCAAAGCGTTGCTGGTTTCTGCACTCATTTCTATTGAAGTTTTCAGGGTGTCTTCAAACCGTGCTTGCTCAATTACCAAATACTGTCGAACCAGATCCATCTCAGCATGCAGCGGGATGAGCTGATCGTGGCTTCGGGTAAGTGTTGTCCTGAGCAGGTCGCTGAGTCCGGAAATCATTTCGATTGCAGACTCATACTTCTTGGTGCGAATGAGCATGGAAATTGTATTGTGCGCATTAAACAAAAAATGCGGCTGCACTTGCATGCGCAAAGCCTGCAGATGGGTTTGCGCCAATTGAGATTCAAGCTTCAAAGCCAGCACCGATTGTTTTCTATATTCCTCATAGTAATTAAAGGCAAACAGAATGATAATAACAACCCAGTAAGCAATGGCGCTGTTCAAAGCCTGGGGTACAAACCGGCTTTCAATTCTGTCTATGCAAGTGGCAAAAAAACCTGAAAAACCTGCTTGCACCAATTGCTGTTGATATATGAAATACGAAAAGGCCACCGACACAATGGCCACATGAAGTACGCCGAAAATGATGCTCGAAGGTAGTTGTAGGGCAGCTCTTTGCAGCCAGGAATTCTCCCGGGTTCTGTCAAACAATTGATAGATTGGATAGCTGAGGAGAATCCAGGCAAATGAATAGATCAATATAAAAGCTAAACCCTGGGACCAGTCAAATACCCGACCTGAGTTCAGGGCAGCTACCCAGTTTTTCAGTAAATCCAGGAAACCGAGCAGAAGCCAAAAACCCAGCATAAAGCGAAATGCAAACGGCATTCGTTGATTTTTTTTGCTTATAGTTTGGGACATTTTAATAGATTTCTAAGAACCATCATTTTGTAAAAGTTCTTTTAATCTTTTTTTCGCTTGTGATTTCCAAAACCCGACAAAATCTTTATTCCAATAAGTGGTCATACTTCTGTGAGGTGCGCGGTCAAAAATTTCGCTGGCGTAATTCATTAAAGCGATGCCGGAAAGCACTTCACGATAATCGCGATCTTTACCCGTTAAATTAATACCGAACATCACATAAAGCAAAGGATTTTCGTTATTGTGCTGTGAGGCGAGTTTAAATTCTTTTTGCGCCAGAGCATCAAACCGGTCTTTTTCCTCTTGTGACGTAGCGATTAGCGAGGTGTTCCAGTTATAAACAAATCCCTGCAGTGCATGGAAATCAGATTTCTGTATACTGCTTTTTGTGGGCAAATTTGCACTTGCTCTATCAAAGTAATCTTGTGCTTCATGAATGAGCGCTTTAGAATCCAGGTCCTTCGGGAAGTCAGGTGCCCGGCCTTTTAAACGGGCAACCTGGGTGCATAAATAGGCAGTCC
>JAJDAE010000104.1 GCA_029262035.1 Candidatus Zhuqueibacterota bacterium | reverse complement strand
GAATAATAACCGGGATGGGATTTCGGCCATTTGCCGCGCCAACAGCGCGAATGGCTTTCGGATTATTCAGTTGGTTCGCGATATCTAAATAAGTCACGGTTTTACCGTATGGAATTTTCAGCAGTTCTTGCCAGACAGATTGCTGAAACTCGGTTCCTTCCGGTTCAAGCGGCAAGTCAAAATTTTCTCGGCTTCCGGCAAAATATTCATCAAACTGCTGAAAGCAATTTTTGAGACAAGCCGGAACGGCTGATTCCGGCGCTGATTTCAGTTCTGTAAAATGCACTTGCCGAATGCTATTTTCCGCACCAACAATTTTAAAATAACCTACCGGAGACTGATAAAACGCTGTATATTCTTCTTTCATAATAATGACCTGTAAAGATAAAAGGCTAAATATGAACCCCATCCCGGAACCGATTTTGCGATGTGCTCAATTGTTTTGTGATCTGGTTTTTCTTTCAACCTAAGCAAAGCTTTAATGGCCTTATGCAACCCAACATCTTCGAGTGGAAAAGCATCAGGGGCGCCGAGGCAGCGCATTAAAACATAATTTGCTGTCCATGGTCCGACACCGCGAATGCTTACCAGCCGCTTTCTCGCCATCTCAAAATCGCCAGTTTTGATCAATTCGTCCCGGGATAATTCATCCGATGAAATTAGTGTGGCAATTTGAATTATATATTCGGCTTTCATGCGCGTAAATTGCAAGTGCCGTAAATCTTCGGGCTTGATTCCGGCAATAGTTTCAGCTTTAGGAAACAGCCAATACTTTTTATTTTGGAATAAAGCAGACTCGCCATAGGTTTCAATAAACCTGCCAAACAAAGTATAAGCAAAAGTTATGTTAACCTGCTGCCCCATTATCGCCCAACAAAGCGCCTGGAGCAGGCACTGTATTTTTACGATTCGCAGACCCCGGAAATTGCAAACAAGCCGGTCGACTGCATCAACTTTTTCCGCAAGGTTATAAAACCGATTCAAATCTACCTTAAAATCGAACCACCCGGCAATGTAATTTTGAATAAATAGTTTGATTTCGTCCGAGGGTTTACAATTTAAGAATTTAACTTCAAGGTCACCTTGCAGTGCATTAATTTGAATCAGAATTTTCTCATCATCAAAATACAGCAGTTTTGTGACGCAACCATTCTCAACGCTATGCAATCTCTCCAGTGGAGAACGACTCAAGTAAACCAGACATTCTTTGAAATTGAAAGGTTCCGGTGTTTGAACTTTTACAGCCGAAATATTTTTCATGATAGAAATTTAATTTATTTAGCGTTAAACTTCAATCCGAATCTTGCTCCATTGTCATAAATTTAATTGCATATTTATCAATATATATTATATTTTAGAAATTTTTTTAACATCAAAAGTGCATGAGCCAGACTTCCAAAATAGATTTAACTTATCTAAACAAAATCGAACGGTTTAACTTCACAGTACTCAACCGTCTCAACTCTTCTCCGGTATTTAGAAAAATTTTAACCACCATTGGCGCTACAATCGGCAAGACGTGGGTTGAGTTGTTCATTGAAGGTGCGGTGGTCGCTCATGGCTTCAAAAATTTCAAAAAAATCGACCCTAAAAGAGCAGTACTTCTCGTCCCAAACCATCGTACATTTTTCGACCAATTTGCCATAGCTGCCAGATTATTCAAAATTTACGGCAGACATCACAATATTTATTTTCCGGTAAGAGCAAATTATTTTTACGATAGATTAAGCGGGCTTTTCGTTAATTTGTTCATTGCAAACGGAGTAATGTACCCGCCGTTCGTTCGGGATAGAAAGCGTCTGCGTTGGAATAAAGAAGCAACCGAAATCCTTATAAATTTGCTAAGAAATCCGGAAAACATGGTTGGTTACCACCCGGAAGGCACCAGGAATCTAGGACCGGATCCGTATGAATTTTTGTCTGCGAAACCCGGGTGCGGTGAAATAATTTACAGGACTAATCCAAATGTAATCCCTGTATTTTTAGAAGGGTTTCCCGACAACCCGGCTCATATGCTGCGCTGTAGTTCTTATCGAAAAAACCCACGGCGGCCATACGTACATATGGTCATGGGTGAGCCAATAGATTTTTCAGAAGAATTAGCCATGGAAGAAAATAAAAAGACTTATCTTACAATTGCCCAAAAAGCTATGCGGCATATAGCGCGGCTTTCAAAGGATGAAATTACAATCCGAAAAAAATATGAAACCTCTGACTAGGTCAGAAGGACTAATTTCCTGCAAAATTTTGTTTGCATTAATATGACATTCTTAAGTATATTAAATTTTAATTAACCAAATTTGATTATGCCAAAACTACAAAAATTTTATATTATCGCACTAATTTTGTTTAGTTGCCTTGGGTGCGACCAGGTCAGCAAACAAATAGCCAAAGAAAACCTGAGAGCGCAGCCTTCTATTTCATATTGGGGGGAAACTTTCAGATTCCAATACGCAGAAAACCGGGGCGCTTTTTTAAGCCTTGGTTCAAAGCTGCCCAAAATTTTGCGTACCTGGCTATTTACTATTTTAAGCGGGTTTCTTCTTATTGCGTTGTTTTTTTACATTTTGATAAATCGAGAGCTCGATCGAAAAACGATTTACGCTTTTTCTTTAATACTTGGCGGCGGGTGCAGTAATCTTTTCGACCGTGTTGTGAATGACGGCAGAGTCATCGACTTTATGAATATGGGCATTGGCAGCTTGCGTACCGGCATTTTTAACTGGGCAGATGTCGTTATTATGGTTGGTATGGGGCTGATTGTGATTTTCAGTTTTACCAATCGCCAGGATAAAAATACGCCGGAAGACATAGGAGAAGCTGCTGTTTAGGTATTTCCAAAAATGTTTTACTCCTCATTTTCACAGACATGCCAAATCTGTTCCGGATACTCCATATTTCCATCTACAGCTTTTAAAAAGCCTTCCCGAAAACAAAGTAATGATAAAATTTTTGTCTTAGATATTGACAAGATATATTTAAAACCTTAATGTTGACAAACAACAATATTGAATTATCTGAAGTTTAAAGGAGGTATTTGTGTTAAAAACCACACAAGATTATATCGCACTTGAGGACAAATATGGTGCACACAATTATCACCCGTTGGATATTGTAATAAACCGCGCAGAAGGCGTCTGGGTTTACGACGTTGACGGCAATCAATATATGGACTGTCTGAGCGCTTACTCCGCTGTGAACCAGGGACACTGTCACCCAAAAATCATGGCGGCATTCGAAGACCAGGTCAGACGAGTACCTCTGACTTCCCGCGCATTCCGAAATGACAAGCTCCCTTTGTTCTGCGAAAAACTGGCAAAGCTTTCCGGGATGGACATGGTGCTGCCAATGAACTCTGGCGCCGAGGCCGTTGAAACTGCGGTTAAAGCAGCCCGCAAATGGGGCTATCAATCAAAAGGCATACCCGCCGGTCAGGCAGAAATAATCGTTTTCAGCAACAACTTTCACGGCAGAACAACGACGATTGTTGGCTTTTCCACAGAAGATCAATATAAAGATGGATTTGGCCCCTTTACACCGGGCTTCAAAGTTGTAGAATTTGGCGACATTGAGGCACTCGAAAATGCAGTTTCAGCCAACACCTGCGCAATTATGATCGAGCCAATTCAAGGAGAAGCCGGAATATTGATTCCGCCGGACGGCTACTTAAAAAATGTAGAACAAGTTTGCCGGGAAAACAATATCCTGTTTATGGTTGATGAAATCCAAAGTGGCTTGGGAAGATCGGGGAAATTATTTGCTTATGAATATGAAAATGTCCAACCCGACGCAATTATTGTAGGCAAGGCGCTCTCTGGTGGTTTTATGCCGGTATCAGCAGTTTTGGCAAACAAAGAGGTACTGGGAGTTTTCAAACCCGGTGACCACGGCAGCACCTTTGGCGGCAATCCGCTTGCTTGTGCTGTTGCCATTGCCGCACTCGATGTAATTATTGAAGAAAACCTGGTTGAAAAATCTTATAATTTAGGCAAAAAATTTATGGCACTGCTCAAAACCATTGATTGTCCGAGAATTAAAAATATCCGCGGCAAAGGACTTTTTATTGGTGTTGAACTGGATACCTCAGCACGGCCATTCTGCGAAACGCTAAAAGAAGAAGGGTTACTGTGTAAGGAAACGCATGAAAATGTAATCCGGTTTGCACCGCCCCTGATTATTACTGAAGAAGAAATTGAGTGGGCATTCGATCGAATAAAGGTTGTGATGGAACATGAATCCGAGTTGGTAGCAGCTTAATACTTAGAAGAGGGAAGAGAGTAAATGGGCAGCCAATTACTCTCCTCTCTCTACCGTTTTTCTTTCTTTTAAATTACTCCTTGTCCAGCTCTTTCCTCACGGCCAAACCCAATGTCTGCAAAGCGTACGGTTTTCTGATATACTGTCCCGCACCAATATCTTGTGACTCTTTTACTTCCGCTGTCTCGGAATAACCGCTAACAATTACAGCCTTAATATCCGGACTGATATTTTTCATTTCACGGTATGTTTGATAGCCGTCCATTCCGGTATCAAGAATCATATCCATTACCACCAAGTCAATCGAATTGCTTTTTATATGCTCAACAGCATCCTCTCCGCTACTAACAACCGAAACTGAGTACCCCAGTTTTTTCAAAATACGTTCAGCCACGTAACGTTGCTCATCCACGTCATCCACAACCAACACCGACTCATATTTCCCACGATATTGATCGACAGAAATATCCGCTTTTTTCTCCAAAATATTTTCACTGGTTGCGGGGAAATAAAGCTCAAGTTTAGTACCTTTGTCACTTGTGTGAATATCAATATAGCCATGATGATCTTGCACGGCTCCCCAAACAACGGCCATTCCCAAACCGGCGCCGCTTCTACCTGTTAGTTTTGTAGAATAAAACGGTTCAAATATTTTTTTAAGATCGTTCTTATTAATGCCCTGCCCATGGTCTTCAATTTGGAAAACAACATACTCACCGGCATCAATATCCTCGTACCCTTTTAAGAGCTTCGATAATGAACAATTAAAAGTGGAAAGTGCAATTTCTCCGCCCGATGGCTGGGCTTCTGCTGCATTGGAAACCAGGTTCATGATAGCTTTGCGCAAATGTATAATTGAACCGCTTATATTTTGTAAACTCACTGTCAAATTCATATCGATTTCAACATCGGGGTAATCAAGCTCCAAATTCTTGTATTCAGGAGAGCTTAAATATTCAGTTATGACTTCATTTAGATTCAGCGCTTCAAAATGCATGATACTTCGCCGTGATAAAGTCAAGAGATCCTGTACAACCGCAGCAGCCCTAAATCCTGCGGATTTAATTGTCTCAAGGGGCTCTTTAAACTCGCTGCCTTCATCCATATCCGACAACAGCAAATCAGGATAAGTAACGATGCCTGTCAGAATATTATTCAAATCATGCGCAATGCCGCCGGCAAGCACGCCAATGGCTTCCATTTTATGGGAGCGGCTAAGCTTTTCCTGTAATTCACGCGATGCCTTCTCTGCTTTTTTACGCTCGGAAAGTTCTCTTTTATACTTAATATTTGCTATTTCTAATTCACGGCTTTGTATTTCCACTGTGTTAAATGCACGTGACCAACGATAGGCAATCAGAATTGTTAAGAAAAAAATAAACCCGAGCAGCCCAAACAAAATAATTTCGGGGCCTTCAATTATCTTCCAAAATTCCAGAATATCATGAACAACTGTTATTGCCAAAACCAAAAAGCCCGCTAAAATAATTCGAGCACCCTCGCGCTCTTTAAGCGAGGCGACAAATAATATATAAATACTAAAGCAGCAGCAAAGAACCGCAAAGACTTGAAAAGGATAAATTGTATATGAAAAAATATTGGGCGGTGCTGCTAAAATAATTGCTACAAAAGGCACGGTTAGATATTGCACCGAGCGCAATACGAAACGGGGAACATCATGTTTATACAAAGTGTAAAGAAACATAGCAAAAGTAATAGGGGCCAAATAGAGGCTAAGATATTCCAACCGGACTAAATTCTCCCAACTCATATTCGGCATGAATTTTATGGCATAAATCTCTCTCTGGGTTGTGAATCTGATAGCAAAAAGCAAGCAAAAAAGACCAAAATAAAGTGAATGACGATCCTTTGTGCGAAGAAAAAATAAACCGACGTGATAAAATCCCATAACAAAAACACTAATGAGCAAAAATAAATCACGATACATCTGTTTTTTCATCGCTTCATGGACATCATTCTGAGAACCAAGTTTTATAACTTCCCAGGCGCCTCCCTTTCTGTGATGAAAATTTGACACCCAAAAAGTTAAATCAAAATGAGTACTATCCGGCGTAAAATCTACTATAGCTGGATCATATTTAGGTACTGTTGTTTGCTTATTCTCTCCGGGAACCCCAACAGCAAGCAGCTCTTTATCATCAACAAACACTTTGAAAGCAGTCCCCATATCGAGTATCTTTAAGGACAAATCTACAATCTCGTCTGTTGAAACGTGAAGGTGGTAGGTGGCATAGCCATGTCCGGGTAATTTCCGGCCATTCAGCTCTTGATTATTCCAAATTTTTGGGATAGAAACATAGCTATCGGGTTCGGGTGGGTTTTGGGAATGAAAAGAGCGAGGATCGATATGTTGCATCCAGTAGAACTCGTACTCTCCAGACAGCTCAATGAGGTCGTCAAAGTCCCAACTCGTTAGATCGAGACTACCTCTGTCTTCATTATCAGAAATACCTGGTTTGGCTAAATTACAACTCAAACAACCAAACCCTATTACCAAGGCAACAAGAAATCTGACAGTCTTAATCAACATAACTAAATTTGCTTTCCCCAAGCTTTTAGTTTTAAATGGTTGGAAGTGGGCGTCCCCAGACTGTGATGAATCAATTAGCTGGATTATTTTTTAACCATGTGGATGACTTAATATAAAAAAATATTCCTTGCACGAAAGTAAAAACTTAAAATTTATTAAACATTAAAAAACTGTCGGAATTCTATAAACCGTTTTTCGTGGTCGACCCCATACTTGATGATCTTTTCTTTTATTTTATCGATAGAGTTCTCTTCTCGCAACTTCTCCGGATTTTTGCCATAGAACAGATCTGCGAAACAAATAATTTTCTCACCCAGGGAAACAGGCAGCATATCTCTGGCTGGGATAGGCAACTTTTGTTTTTTGATATCTTTTTTGCTAAGGCCAACACCGGTGTGCCGCTCGCACACGAGGGCATGTTTGAACAGCCCTTCCTTTTCAAGAATACTTCTGCCGAGCGTGCCGTGTGCTAAATAATGAGCTTGCCCGGTGCAACCAATAGTGGGCGCATTTGTCATAAAAATTCCAATATCGTGCAGCATAGCGGCCTCTTCAATGAATTTTAAATCAGGGTTTAAATGTTTCACTTTTTGGGCGATTTGCAGCGCTTTTTGAGTTACCATTTCACTATGGACAACAAGAATTTTGTAACTTTGGGATTTGGGGTTATAGAATTTTTTTATGATTTCAAGCGGTTCAATACTCATTCGTAAGTTTCCCTACTTTTAAAAATAGGGGATATTTAATTAACCTGCGCAGTTCTGGCTCTCCCCAATGTGGCTCCAAAAGTTTTGCTAATTCTACAACCGGATTTTTTTCATATTTTTTTATAAATTTCTTAACCGCAGACCAGGTGTTCAAATAACCGCATAAATCATACAAAGTCCACTCCAAACTCATTTCAAAAACCGGACAAGGTATTTCCTGAACTGGAAATGGAATATCTCTGTATTCAGCTTCAAGCCATTTTCGTTCAGGAAGCCAAAAATCTCCGATGGTTTCAACATAAAAAAGGTCGAGGACTCTGTCAATTTCAACATTGGTTTTCAGCAAATTATATCCCCAGATGGCGAGAATTCCATCCGGTTTGAGGACTCGTTGGCACTCAGAAAAAAAGCGGTTGAAGTCGAACCAATGCAGCGCCTGTGCCACCACAACCAGATCGCAAGAATGAGCTTCAATATTTGTCTTCTCCGCCGGGGCAATCCTGTAATCAATTTCCTCATGTGGAACAGCATTTTGAATTTGCTGTTGGCTGGCATCAGTTGCGATAACACGATTGAAATATTTTGTCAGGGCGAGGGCAGCCTGACCGTTGCCTGTGGCGCAATCCCAAACTTGTTTTGTATCAGGCGAAATCTTAGCCAGAAATCGGTACAATTCTTCCGGGTAAGTTGGCCGGTATTTGGCGTAATCCGAAGCGTGCCCTGAAAAATGATCTTTAAACTGCATGGCAACAAAAGTCTATTTATTAATTGTGAAAGGCTCGTTGGGTTAAATAGTAACCCGCGGTTCACACGGGCACGGCTAGAAGCCGTGTTACTGTCTCCTAATGGTGCGTAAGATTATTTCTTCACAAATGTAACCGGCTCATAAAAAGTAATGGTCACTTTCGAAACATTGCCATTTTCATTCAATTGAAAATTAGCAAATGACTCTGCCGGCATGTCGTAAATTGGATTACGCCACATTACTCTGAACGTATCAAAATGCCAGTGTTCCAGGTCGGCCACATAACGTGGTTTGTAGTTAAAGACCAGCTTGCCGTCCTTTATTTTCATTTTGGCCGGACCTGAAAAATCTTCAAAATAGTCTCCGGTATATGCCGACAGACTTAAAGACGGTTTTGTACCCCGGCTTCTTTCGGACAATAATTTTTGCGCTTTGGCTTCTTTGGCCATTCCACCTTTTTCTCTCAACGCCAGAAACTCTGCATTCCAGTCTGTTTGCGAAAAGCCCAGCATTTGCTCCAGAATGGTGTAGGCGATAACCCACGGCAGCGTGTTCGGGGCACGGTTGGTCAAAACAACTACTCCAATATTTTTTTCAGGGATGAGAACTTGCAGTGAAATCATGCCTGAAAGTCCTCCACTATGCCGTACCATTTTATAGCCCTTAAACTCCTGAATGCCATAACCCAAACCGTAGCTGGCAAAGCGCATATTCAGCTTTTCTTTGTTAAAATTTGTAATTCTGGTCGGAATCTGCGCAGTGTGAATTTCTGCAGAAACCAGACGGCTCAAAATTTGTTTGCCTTCAAAAGTACCGTTGCCCAAATTAAGTCGCATCCATTTGATCATATCCAGGACGTTTGAATTAATACCGGCAGCGGGGCCGACTGAATCCACATTATCGTAATCGATTGGGCGGACTTTGCCATTCATGGCTTCATGCGGTGTGGCGTAATTCTTTCCAGCCAACTCTGTAATACTGGTTAAACTCTCACCCATACCCAGGGGTTGAAAAATACGGCTTTTGATGCCATCATCCCAGG
Organism: Candidatus Zhuqueibacterota bacterium; assembly: GCA_029262035.1. Taxonomy (GTDB): domain Bacteria; phylum Zhuqueibacterota; class Zhuqueibacteria; order Oceanimicrobiales; family Oceanimicrobiaceae; genus JAJDAE01. Next base: position 24,019 of record JAJDAE010000104.1, on the reverse strand, counting down.
AATGCCCGGCAACTGCCGCATAAACCTGACCGGCCACCAGCCACATCAAATTATTGTACTGGAATTTTGTACGGAACGGCGCATTAGGCTGCAGGTAGCGCACTTGGTGGACGATATGCTCCCGGCTTTTGCCGCCGCCAATCCAAAGCCGATCGCCGCCATATAATGGCAGACCGGAGCGATGCGTCATCAAATCTTTGAGGTTAAGCTCACGCGTCACGTAAGGATCGAACATCTGAAAATCAGATAAGTGGTCAACAACGCGATCATCCCATCTCAACTTGCCATTATCTACCATGGTACCGATTAAGGCTGCCGTAAACGCTTTACTGTTTGAGGCGACCGCAAACAATGTGTGGGCATCCACCTTGTTATTACTGCCCAGCTTCTTAACACCGAAGCCTTTGGCCAACAAAACCGAATCATTCCGGACAATGCCAATGGCAACGCCGGGAGTTCCCCAGTCTTGCATCGCCTGTCCAACAAAATTGTCTAAATTATCAAAAGAATCGTTTTGAGAAAAAGCTGCTGAGGTAAGGCAGCTACATAAAAGAACAACAAATATTTTAAAGTTTAGTACTACTTTCATATCCCCTTCTTTCGGTTTCAATTAATCATCGCTGCTTATAACATCCCTCTGTTTTTCACTCTGGATGAGTGAAAAACTGTCTCCCTTCAAAGAGAGACTTTTAATCCAATTACTTCCAGTCCGGCAATCTTCCTGGTGTAAAAGGCGCTTCGGCTACCTCCAACTGTGCTTCAAGATTTTTCAAATCAACCTCAGCTAAAGTCCGCAAGCTTTGCAAAGTTATTGCAAATTCTTCGGCGGCAATTTTATAAGAATCAAGGCTGGTTTGTGTTGGCACTGAGGATGACGTCCACTGAGTTCCAACCACATAACCAATGCGGTCTGAGATAGAATCCTGCCTGGGTTCAGAGTGTGCGCGAATAACCGGATCGCCTTCCAGTTGGATCAAAATATCCTTTAAATCATTCTCGATTTTGAGGATAGCATTTTTCCACTCGACTTCAGCTTTAGGGGCAACGAGAATCGCCTGTTTGATGTGGTTAATCCGGTTCTGGATTTCACCGGCTGCTTCACTGGCGGCCAGTACGGCACGCTGCAAACTGGCGGCTTTTTTCTGAAATGCGAGAAGGGCTTCACGATCTTCGGCTGGCAAGGTGGCTGTGCCGAGTGCAACCGTTTCAAATTTTTGCGGCTCGCCAAGCGCGGTTTCAACGCCATTTACCCGGTTGCTGAGTGTGACGGTATAAGTGCCAGGAACGGCCATCTGTCCCAGCGGTTCGCCGCGCCATGCGTTGTAATCTGTGGGGGGGCTGAGATTCACCGGCTCAACAGGCGGAAAACGCAAGTCCCAGGCCACACGGTGAAACCCGGCAGTGGTCGGTCCGGTGATACGGCGAATGACATTGCCTGATTCATCCGTAACAGTTAAAATTATTTCCGGCGCTTCTTCGCGTGCTTCTCTGCGAAGTTGGTCCCAGCCCGGATAACTCGTGCTGCCTTTTTTCTCAGCAGCCTGGCGCTTCTTCTTCAGGTTCGTAATTTCATCTTTCAAATAATAAGTAAAAATAGCGCCAAACGGCGGGTTAGGTGCGGTGTAGTAAGAATCGCCTTGCATGGATTTCCCGCGCAAACCCAGCGGAGAATCCTGCATATACATCCAGGTTTTCTTAACTGAAAACAGAGTGGCCTCTTTTTTCAACGTTGCAGAATTGATATTTCTAAGAGGGGAATAATCATCCAGCACATAAAAACTACGGCCAAATGTACCGGCCACCAGATCGTTTTCACGCTGCTGAATTTCTAAATCGCGCACAGCTATCACCGGAATACCGCCTTTTAGCTGTACCCAGTTTGTGCCGCCGTCCACAGTAAAAAAGGCGCCAAATTCAGTACCCACAAAAAGTAGATTAGAATTTTCATGGTCCTCTACAATTGTGTAAACCGTACCGCGTTCAGGAAGATTGCCGGCGATGGATTTCCAGCTCTTGCCATGATTTACGCTTTTCAAAACGTATGGCTTAAAATCGCCATCTTTGTGCGCATCAAAGGTCGCGTAAACTGTGCCTTCTGCATGCTGTGAAGTCAGGACATCACTGACGTAGGTCATGTCCGGTACTCCCGAAAACTTGGTAATTTTACGCCAGTTCTGGCCGCCGTCTTCCGTCACCTGGATCAGGCCGTCATCGGTGCCCGCGTAAATCAGTCCCTCTTTTAGAGACGATTCATCCAGCGAAATAATGGTGCCGAACGGTGAGGTCGATTTATTTTTTGCAACTGCATCGACCTTCTGGACTTTCCCCATCACGGTCAACTTGTTACGATCGAGGTTCCGGGTTAAATCCGGGCTGATGGCCTGCCAGGTATTGCCACGATCGTCACTGCGGAAAATCTTCTGTGCTGCAAAATAAAGCCGGGTATGTAAATGCGGACTGATGATCAGCGCCGAATCCCAATTCCATCGTAAAGGCGCTTCATCTTTACCTGGCATGGGTCGGATAAAAAGCTGCTCTCCGCTGCGCTTGTCAAAACGAATTAACCCGCCATATTGGTATTGCGAATAAACAATATTTGGGTCCTCCGGGTCAATCACCGTTTCAAACCCATCTCCGGCGAGAGTGACAAACCAGTCGCGATTGGTGATGCCGTTATTGTTGGTTGTGCGGGAAGGGCCACCAAGCGTTAGGTTGTCCTGAGTGCCGCCGTAAATATTGTAGAACGGAAAATCGTTGTCCACCGCCACCCGGTAAAATTGAGTGATGGGCATATTGCTTTTAAAATGCCAATATGCGCCGCGATCGTAGCTTTCGTAAACGCCGCCATCACTACCGGCCAGCAGGTAATTATTGTCGGTTGGGTCGATCCATAAAGCGTGATTGTCAATATGTTTATAGTCTTCACCGACTTTTTCAAACGACTTTCCGCCGTCGTGGGTCACCGACAGCCAGGTTTCCAAAGAATACACCCGATCGACATTTTGCGGGTCGGCGACAATTTCATTGTAGTACTGCGGGCTGCCGCTCACATGGCTGCTCATTTTTTCCCAGCTTTCACCGCGATTGGTGGAACGGAAAAAACCGCTTTCCTTGTTGGCTGCCTCAATAATTGTATACAGCACATCCGGGTTGGCAGGAGAAATTGCCAGCCCGATACGTCCCATGTCCTCTTTTGGTAAACCGGCTTCGATCTTGCGCCAGGTTTTACCACCATCTGTAGATTTGTGAAGCGCCGATTCCGGGCCGCCATTAATCAGCGCCCAGACGCGGCGGCGGCGTTGGTAAGAAGCAGCTATCAGCACATCGGGATCACGCGGGTCGTAAACAAGATCGGTGACGCCGGTGTTCTCGCTGATTTCAAGAACTTTGTTCCAAGTCTCACCTCCATCGGTGGTTTTGTACAGGCCGCGGTCGCCGCCGGCATTCCAGAGCGGGCCTTGTGCGGCCACGTAAACAATATCGGAGTCACGCGGATCAACCACGATTTTGCCGATGTGTTCAGAATTTTTGAGGCCGAGGTTTTTCCAGGTTTGGCCGCCATCGATGGATTTGTACACGCCGTCGCCGTAGGCCACACTGCGCTGACTGTTGTTTTCGCCGGTGCCAACCCAAACCACAAACGGGTTGTTCGGGTCGATGGTTACGCAGCCGATGGAATATGAACCTTCGCCATCAAAAATTGGCTGCCAGGTGGTACCGTTGTTTTTTGTTTTCCAAACGCCGCCCGAAGCCACGGCGACGTAGTAAACATGCCGGTTTTCAGGATGTACGGCAATATCGCCAATACGCCCCGACATCAGCGCAGGGCCGACACTTCTGAACTTTAAACCATTGAAGGTTGCGGCCTTAAAAATATCTGATTCATTGGATTTTTTTTCAACGGAAAGTGCGGGGTTAACACAAAAACACAGCAACAAACAGAGAGTGATTCGTGACATTTTTCCTCCGGTTTGGTTGGTTAATTCATTGGTTTATATTTTGAATTGATTAAGAATTCAAGAAATAATATAACATTTTTTCAGGCTTTGTCGAGGAAAAATTAAGACAGACCGGGAAGCAAGAGGCATCCTTGGAGGACGTCTTATCGTTCCAGCAGCTAAGACCTGAGCTCTGTAAAAAATTTTTAAAATCAACATTGCTTTTTCAACCACTCTATCATGCCACTAATCTCAAAAGTCTTTGGTTATCTACGAACAACGGCCTTACCAGGATGGAATATCTCTCACCAAACCTGTATTCACCTGTACCGGATTGAAGGAATCGGCACATTTATGGAATTGGAGGTTGTCCTAAAAAATGGCCAGTCTCCAAAGGAAGACCATAAAATTGCCGTGATTATGATGCAAAAAACTGAAAATTAAAGATACACAGCTTGTTTCCAGGGTGTATGCGGATATGTTAGTGCAAGAACCCGTTAAGCAATAATGGTTGCCCAGTACCCACAGTTTTTCTGAAAAGTTGGGTAGATCATTAAATATATTTCCTATGGTTATTTATCATCAAGATAATAGTTAGCAGTTATTAAAAAAATGTTTATTTTAAATCTAACTCTTGCGTTAAAGAAAAGTTTGTATTATGTATCGCAACATGATAAGTTCAATTTCCAAAACAGGTGGTATCGTGGTTTGGTTTTTATTTGAAATGACCACCAGCCTTTTAGCCCAGACTCTGAAAACCACAGTAAGCTCTCGGTTCAGTGAATTTCAAAATATTTCAATTGATGATGGTTTGTCTCAAAGCGTTGTAAATGCAATTATTCAGGATCATAATGGATTTATGTGGTTTGGAACCCAGGATGGTTTGAACAAATATGATGGCCATACAGTTTCTATTTACAAACACAATCCGCTTGATTCCAATTCAATTTCAGGTAATGATATTCGGGTATTTTATTTGGATGAACACAAAAACTTATGGATAGGAATTTATGCTGGTGGAATAAACCGACTTAATTTATTAACCGGGGAAATAGTACATTTTAAGCACGACCGAGATGATGAGAACAGCCTTCCCGATAATAATGTCTGGAAATTCATTGTTGACAATGCAGGGGTATTTTGGATTGCCTCCGAAGGGGGAGGACTCATTTCATTTGACCCTGAGGAAAAAAAGTTTAATCAATTTCGGCATAATCCTAATAAATTGAATAGTCTTAGTAATGATTATGTGCGCTCCATTTTTCAGGATAGTAAAGGGGATTTATGGATTGGCACTGAAGATGGTCTAAATAAGCTTAACTGCATTCGGACTGATGAAGACTCGGTAATCCAGAATCGGGAATACCAATTTCAGCATTTTAAAAACAAGCCAAAAAATCCGAATAGTTTGAGCAATAATAGTGTTTGGGCTATCGCCGAAGATAGCGAAAACAATCTGTGGATTGGTACGCATGGCGGTGGTCTAAATAGGTTCGATCAACAAACTCAAAGATTTAAACGCTTTCAGCGCGATGTGAATAATAACTCATCAATTAATTCAAACGAGGTCTGGTCAATATATGAGGATTCTTTCGGTAACCTTTTGGTCGGCACGCTTGATGGCGGTTTAAATATCTTTGATCCGAAAACGGAGAAGTTTAGACATGTCGTACATGATCCCCAAATTAAAAATAGTATAGCAAATAATTCGATTCTAACATTTTTTACGGACAGCTCCGAACGGCTCTGGATCGGCACATTTGGTGGCGGGATTAGTAAGAGCGAAAAGAATCCGCCAAAATTTAATCCTGTTAAGGTTATTCCGGGAAAACAAAATGGTCTTAACCATAATAGTATTCAATCTTTTTATGTAGATCAAAAGGAAGCGCTGTGGGTTGGCACCTGGGGTGGCGGTTTGAATAAATTTGACAGGCAAACAAATAATGTAACTCATTATTTACATAATCCCGATGAAAATAACAGCCTGAGCGCAAACGCAGTAATGGCGATTGATAATGATAAAGCCGGCAATTTGTGGCTTGGTACCTGGGGCGGCGGTTTGAATAAGTTCACACCTTCAACCGGAAAGTTTGTGCATTATAAACATAATCCGGATATCGCCAATAGCCTGAATGACGATTTTATTATGACCTTTTTACGGGACAAGAACGGGATTCTCTGGATTGGCACAAGGCAGGGCGGATTGAATAAATTTGATCCTAAAACGCAGACCTTTTCGCATTATAAACATGACCCGGAAAATACAGAATCTATCAGCCACAATTTTATAATGGATATTTACGAGATTCAAGACGGAACGTTGTGGATTGGGACCATGGGCGGTGGCTTAAATGAATTTGACATCGAAACAGGTAAGTTTAAATCGTATAAACATAACCCAGAGATTCCTGGTAGTTTAAGCGACAATGGTGTCCTCGCCATTCACAAAGATATCGCGGAAAACCTTTGGGTTGGTACGAAGAACGGTTTGAATAAATTTGATTATGCTTCGTCAAAATTCATCTATTTCTTTGAACAGGATGGATTACCCAATAACGTTATTATGGGTATTCTTGAAGATGATAACGGCAGCCTTTGGCTAAGCACGAATAAAGGACTTTCAAAGTACACCGAAGGACTTGAGGGGATTAATTTTAGAAATTACGAAGTCAGTGACGGTTTGCAAAGTAACGAATTTAGCAATGGCGCATTTTATAAAAGTGAGACGGGGCAGTTATTTTTGGGTGGCATTAATGGATTTAACGCCTTCTCTCCGGATCAGGTAATTGACAATCCCTCCAAACCTAAAGTGGTCTTGACAGGTTTTCGAAAGTTTAATAAACCGGCTCAACTGGATACAGTCATTTCAGAAATTAGAAATATTGAGTTAACCTACGATGAAAACTTTTTTTCTTTTGATTTTGCTGCCCTTGATTTTACCAATCCTGAAAAGAATAAGTATGCTCATAAGATGGTAGGTTTCGACAAAGATTGGATACAAAGTCGGACAAAATTCGCTAGTTATACCAACCTCAATCCAGGGCAATATATATTTCGGGTTAAAGGCTCAAATAATGATGGCGTTTGGAATGAAACCGGTACATCGGTTAAGATAACAATATTGCCGCCTTGGTGGCGAACGACCTGGGCATATTTTGTTTATGCTGTCGTTTTGGTCTGCCTGCTTTATGCTGCTCGAAGGATGGAAATTAGTCGTTTGAAAATGCGCGGTGAATTGGAAAAAAAAGAGTTCAAAGCCCAAAAACTCCTGGAAGTTGATCAGTTAAAGTCGCGTTTTTTTGCCAATATTTCCCACGAATTCCGTACGCCGCTCACTTTAATTATAGGGCCGTTAGAGGATCTTCTTGAAAAAACCAAGAATAAAGACAGTAAAGAATCCCTAAACTTGATTCAACGCAATGCTAAACGGGTTTTGAGTCTAATAAATCAATTACTCGATCTTTCCCGGCTTGAGTCGGGCAAAATGATGCTAAACGCAAAAAAAGAAAACATAGTCGAGTTTTTAAGGGGGCTGGTGATGGCGTTTGCATCGCTGGCGGAACAAAAAAATATTGCATTGAATTTTGAAGCTTGTGATGATTTCAAGACTTCACCGGAACAGTCTGAGATTTACTTCGATTCGGACAAAATTGAGAAAATCTTCTTCAACCTGCTTTCCAATGCTTTTAAATTTACATCAGCAGGTGGGGCAATAACGGTATCAATTTCGTTTCAAGCTGATGAATTGCCAGGCACTTCTAAAGTGCCTGGCAATTTAAAAATTTCAGTTAAAGACACCGGTATCGGTATCCCATCAGGGCAGTTACCCCATGTTTTCGACCGCTTCTTCCAGGTAGATGGCAGCAGCACACGCGAGCACAGCGGTAGCGGCATTGGTCTGGCTTTAACCAAAGAACTTGTAGAACTTCATAAAGGCAAAATAGAAGTGCAAAGTGAAATGGGCATAGGTGCCGAGTTTACCGTTTGGTTGCCTAAGGGCAACGCGCATCTTACTGAAGAAGAAATCATAGAGGACTCTATCGAAATTGAAAAAACGGAGCCGAAAATATTTATCCCGGAAGTTGATTCTGAAGCAGAAGTGGAATCATTACCCGCAGCGCTCCAGGATTCTGAAAATGAAAATATCATCCTGATTGTAGACGACCATAAGGATGTTCGACACTATATTCGTAAACATTTGGAAGAGCATTATAAAATTGTTGAATCTGATAATGGTGCAGATGGTCTTGAAAAAGCAAGCGAGCTTGTTCCGGATTTGGTTATAAGCGATGTTATGATGCCGAAAATGAATGGCTATGAGTTTTGTGCTGCCCTGAAAACTGATGAAAAAACCAGCCACATTCCGGTAATTTTGCTCACAGCTAGGGCAGGTGAAAAAGACAAACTCGCGGGTTTGGAAACAGGCGCTGATGATTACCTGACTAAGCCGTTTAGCTCTAAAGAAATGCTGGTACGGGTGTCGAATTTAATCGAACAACGACGAAAACTAAGGCAGCGTTTTATGCACGAGGGCGGTCTCATACAACCCAGTGAAGTCACGGTTACATCCGTAGATAAGGCCTTTTTTGAAAAAATAATATCAGTGATTGAAGAACACATGGAAGAAGAAGAATTCGGCGTTGAAATGTTAAGCCTGGAAATGAATATTGGCAGACGGCAATTACACCGTAAAATAAGTGCCATTACAAATCTTTCACCCACTGGTTTTATTCGTAGCGTCCGATTGCAGCGAGCACGCCAACTATTGGAACAAGAAGCTGGTACTGTCTCCGAAATAGCTTTTCAAACCGGCTTTAACAGTCTCTCTTATTTTTCAAAAGCATTTCAAAAACAATTTGGGATGTTGCCCTCGGAATTAAATGAGTAATTTTTCAATTCAGAAACAATGATTGCACTAACATTGTCCCCATTCTTTAAATAAAACCTACAGCGCTATTTTTTTAGAAAATCGCGATAATTTTTTTCCAAATTTCCCTCCAAAGTCCGCAATGAGCTAAAGAATGTCCCCTCAGAGCAAGCGGGTTTGCCTCAATAGTTTTATTTTCTAACCACACAAAGCAAATTAAATTAATTCTAACTTTTATGGAGGACCGTAATGAAAACAATTCTATTTACCATATATAGCTTCCTGGCTATTGCCACAACAGCACTTAACGCACAGCAGCTTGAAATGGTGTGGAAATCTCCTGCCGGAGACAATGTTGTGATGAGCGGTGGTTCAACTATGCTTTTGGATTCTTTGGATGCTAACTTTGATGGCGTCAAGGACCTAGTATTAGTGAAAGAAGGTCAAGCAAATTTAGAAGTTGTCAACGGCACGAACCAGAACGAGCTCTGGGGCTATCCCTTACCCCTGGAGGGAGTGTGGAATGATACAATGCTGGTGGTTGGATTCTTTAAATTTTTCAATCAAAGCTCTGAATCCGGAGACCTGAAGACTATGGTGGTTGGCCGGAAAATTGGTAACAGGGTTCACGGGCTGCCAAATGTTAATGCAGTGGTTTACAATGAGGGCGTTGCCGCATTTAACAGCAAATACCGAATGGTGAATATACGTGATTATGACAATGATGGTTTGAGCGAAATGTTGCTCTACAATCGCAGCACGAAACAATTGGAGTTGTGGGGTAAATCAGACTGATGGGAATGTCCTGGATTTCAATTACTCTGACATGAATTTTTAAGTAATTACAATAAAGAGGATAACAATGAAAAATACGATAAAAATATTCACAATGCTGTTTCTCATAAACAGCGCAGCTTTAGCCCAGTTTGTTGAAATCTACCGTTCCGAAGCCGGACAGCGCCCGGCTCAAGGTTTTCTTCCGACCGGAGAGACCGCTATCTTAACCAACAATGAAAATATCATTGAGGACTTCAACAACAACGGCTCTTTGGATTTTTTTGCGATGCACGGTGATTCGATACGAGTTATTGATGGCTTAAATAAAAATAATGTCTATATACAGGAAATACCGTCGGGTGCAACTATAGTCTCTCTAATAGGCCTTGCCGTGGTTGACCATAAAAGCGATGACTTTATGGCCACGCATATGCTGGCTGAATTGGCTGGGAATGCTTTGATGCTCATTAATATGGAAACCGGTGAAAGCGATTTTGAGATGCAAAACGCAAAAGCAGTAGCCATTGACGATTTTGACAACAGCGGTTTCCCTGATATTGCCATTTATGATATTGAAAATAAACAGGTTTTTATAATTAGCTGGCAAGGCAACGGAAACGCTCCAATTCGCAGCGACTTCAATCAAGCTCAATACAGTGGCCTATCCAAAAGCAATCAGACTTACGAGCTAACTTTAAAATATGAATCCGAGCCGAATCAGCGCCTGGCAGTTAACCGTGACCTTTTTTCTCATACACGAGATTTGGATTTTAATGGCGATGGTACCATGGAAATTGTGACCTTGGTAGAAGATGGTGATGGCAATGCCATAGGTATACGTGTATTCAATGGCGTTAATTCCAGCCAAAGCTGGAACTATCCATTCCCGGAGTCCGGAGATGACCAAGATGATATTCGCAGCTACTTTCACGGCTTTTTTGATGTAAACGCTGATGGTCAGAAAGAAGCGATTTTTGGCTCACGCAGCATTGTAACATTGGATAAAGCTTTACACTCCCTTGATGCAAATTTTGAACTTCTTGCCATTTACGATTTGGACGGCGATTCTTTCCCGGAATTGATTGGGCGCGATGTTGTGGCAAGAACAGTACAGGTTTGGGGCAGCGCAGCAAATCCAACCAGTGTTTCTTTAGATGATTTATCTGTGGCAGGCTTCCAACTACGACAAAACTACCCAAATCCGTTCAACCCAAATACAAACATTGCCTATTCCCTTGAAAAATCAGGAAGGGTTGAATTGCGAATTTTTAACACACTTGGGCAGCAAGTACGCGAATTGGTTAACGAAGCGAAATCTGCGGGTGAATACACAATTTCCTGGAACGGTCGTAATGATGCAGGAGCGCAGGTCGCGAGCGGTACATACTTCTACAAGTTAAATGTGGATGGTTCGCAGCTTAACGGGAAAATGATTTTGATGAAATAGATTCTCTGGAGGAATTCTTCAATTCACATATCCAGAGTGCAGGCTTCAGCTTGCAGAAATTGAAATCACACAGAAAAAAAAGAGGAGAAAATGAAACACTACATAAATTTAATTACAACTTTACTTTTATTTTGTGGCGCTAGTTCTGCTTTTGCGCAGAAAATAAGTGTGAGTTCAACCAGTATTGATTTTGGACAGGTTTACGTTGGCGGGTCCAATGAAAAACAATTAACTATTTCAAATGGCGGAGCTGCAAACTTGGTTGGCTCTGCTTCATCTAACAGCGGCGATTTCAATGTCAGTAATAGTAGTTTTAATATTGCTCCGGGCGGTAGTCACACGGTAACCATAAAATTTGCACCCAATTCGGGAGGCAATAAGAGCGCCACATTAAGCATCCAACACAATGCTACAAATGTCGGGTCGCCTGCTACAATTCCCATGGCGGGAGAAGCCTTAGACCGCAGAGACTTTGACGGAAATCCCGGAGATATAGATTTTGGTGATGTTCTGGTCGGTGAAACCGGGCAAAAAACCTTCCAGTTGAAGGCAGCATCAAATAATAGCGACAATATACAAGGAACCGTTGCCACAAACACGTCCGGGTTCAGTGTTGTCAGTGGCGGTAATTTTGATATTGCTCCCGGCGGCAGTCATACTGTAACCGTTCAGTTTGCGCCAGGTTCCGAAGGCAATAAGAATGGTACCCTGCGTATTGGGCACGATGCAACCAATACTTCTTCGCCTACAGACCTCAACATGACAGGAACGGGTATTCACATGCGCAATATGGAATTAAGCCACACAAACCTTGATTTTGGTACCCTTATTCCCGTCGGTTCGACCGCAGTGCTAACACTCATAGTTTCTAATGATAACAGCTCCACTACAAATTTAACCGGAACTTTTTCTGTAGACGGTGCGGTTTTTAGAAATGCTACCGGCAATACCAGTTTTGATATTGCGCCGGGCGGTAGTCATTCGATAAATGTGACCTTCTCTCCAACTTCAGGAAGCAGTGAGAGCGGTACGCTGAGGGTTGAGCATAATGCTACTAATACTTCTTCACCGGAAGAGGTTCCGCTTTCGGGGACAGGAATTCAAACAGTTGTCAACATGGAAGTCTCGCCTGCAAGCCTGGATTTGGGTGGCGTCACCGTCGGGGAATCTCACTACGCTTGGTTTACTATTTCTAACGATGCTAATTCAACTGAAAACTTAACTGGCACCGTGGATGATAATCGCGAAGAATTTAGAATTCTCACTGGAAGTAGTTTTGACATTGCCCCTGGCTCCAGCCATGACGTGCAGGTGCTTTTCGAACCAACTTCCACAGGTACGAAAAGCGGCAAGGTGCGTATTGAGCACAATGCGACCAACACCAGTTCACCTTTCGACTTATCAATGGAAGGAGTTGGTTTAGAAGCCACAGCTTATCCTTTTTTCAACACGGATTTTTCAGGCATTAACTTTGGTGACGTAGAGCCGGGTGGTTCACAAATGGGTACGTTGCTGATACAAAACCTCAATCCGGATGTAAATTTTGCCGGGGTACAGTGGGACAACCTGCAAGGCTCTGTTTCAATAGTCGACTCTGACGACAACAATGGTACTTTTACCATTATTGGTGGAGCGGAATTTGATATTCCTGCTGGCACGGCACATGAAGTTGCCGTTCGCTTTGATGCCGGGCAAATGCCAGGCCCTGAAAATGCTTCTTTGGGATTTATCCACAATGGCCGCAATACGGCTCCCCAAGTCTACATTGGTATAGATGCCAATATTACCGCAGGAAGTTTGATTTCTTTTGATAAAACCGACCTTGGTTTTTCAGTGGTCAGGATTGGGGAAACACGCCAGGAGGTTTTAACTATTTTTAATGATGCCGGTGCATCAGCAAACTTAACCGGCACAGTTACTGAAAATGACGATGAATACAGCATTGTCAGCGGTAGCAGTTTTGATATTGCTCCTAGCGGCAGCCATGAGGTAACCGTACAATTAGCCCCAACTTCTATAGGTAGCAAAAACGGTGCACTGAATATAGCTCATAATGCCGCTAATGAAACATCTCCTGTGGAAATACTAATGGCTGGTGTCGGACTCGGAGCTATGATGACAGTGGGCGGCGATCCGCTCGTTTTCGATAGTGTGGAAGTTGGGTTGTCAAAGGATATTATCATGCACATACATAACCAGGAAGGCTCAAACACTAATTTGACTGGAACCGTTTCGTTAGATAGTCCGGATTTCAGCGTACTTAACGGCAGCTTTAATCTTTCGCGAAATGAAACGCAGGAGGTTACCATCCGGTTCGCGCCGACTTCAGCCGGTAACAAAACCGCTGTGTTGAGCATCGAGCATGATGCGATCAATATTGCTTCACCTATAGATAATGTACCGTTATCAGGTATTGGTTTTGTACAGGAGACCGATGCCTCCCTGGACTTAAGCGCGTCGGAGCTTGACTTTGGCGATGTGCCACTGGGAAGCGCCAAAGTTTTAGATCTGGTAATAACGAATAGGCCTAATGACGGAAGCACTCCCGAAAAAATTGACCAAACCAGCAGTAACTTGCGTGGCCGGCTTTCAATAGTCGGTCCCGATGCAAGAAAAAATCAATTTGAAATTCTTGATAGCAACGCGTTCGATATTCCATTCGGACAGGATCATACGGTAAGAATCAGGTTCGGTGGTGAGGTTCAGGGTATTACAAATGCAGCCCTGCTAATTCAGCATAACGCCGGCAACAAACCTACACCAACGGATGTTCCTATGACCGTTAATGTCACCCCGCCGGAAATCCTGATGGGCATTGACAAAACCGAACTGGATTTTGGCTTGGCCGCTTTGGGTGAGTCGGAAATTGCGACCATTACAATTACCAACCTATATGGCACACACACTCCTAACAGAGAAGGAAAAGTGAACGGCCCTTTTAATCTGGTCGGTACGGTTTCGGAAAGCAGCGATGATTTTGAGATTATCGATGGTGCGACGTTTGACATTGCCCCGATAACTGGTGCCCAGCCAGGGCATGAGGCAGAAACTTCTGAAACCCAGCAATTAGGGCACACGGTAACCATCCGGTTTAGACCGCAAGCTGCGGGTGATAGAACAGCTTTACTTTTTATTGAGCACAATGCCATCAACTACAGTTCCCCAACAGAAATACCGATGGAAGGCATTGGCTCACAACCCAACAACATCGATATCAGCGTGGATAAAACTGAAATCAACTTCGGGAATGTTTTGTCAGGAGAAACGACTCAAGAGGTTTTGACTGTTTTCAACGATGCCGCTTCCACGGGGAATTTAACCGGTAGCGTGGCATTCAAAAACAGCGCTTTGACCGAAGGTTCAAGCATGAATATCTCCGGGGCAAGTTTTAACATTGCGCCGGGTGCCAGCCACCAGGCAACCCTCACCTTCGAGGCCGGTGAAGCCGGCAATAACACCGCTTCACTAGAAGTTACCCACAATGCCACCAATATCAATTCTCCTGCTGAAATACCCGTTGGCGGGCAAAGCGTTGCCACCAGCGTTTACTTGAGTGTGAACAAAACAGGCTTGAACTTCGGCAATGTAAAAATTGGTAATTCCAGGATGAAAACATTAATCATCTCGAATGCCGCAGCTTCAACCGATAATTTAACTGGGTCAGTCAGTGACGACGGCTCGGATTTCGATGTTTCAGACGACAGCTTTGATATTGCCCCAGGTGGCAACCATGAAGTAACTGTTACGTTTACGCCTAACAGTGCAGATACCAAAACTGCCACGCTGGCGATTGCGCACAACGCCAGCAATCAAAGCAGTCCGGCCGAAATCCCTATGCAAGGCGAAGGTACCAACCAAGACATAGACATGAGCGTTGATAAGATCCAGCTCGACTTTGGCGATGTAGCCGTCGGGGAGTCGGCGCAGCAAGTTGTAACCATCTCCAACGCGCCGGGTTCGGCGGCGAATTTGACAGGTGAGGTTTCTGAAGACAGCGATGTATTCAACGTAACCGATGGTAGCTTTGACATTTCACCCGGAGGTAGCCACGAAGTGACCATCACGTTTAATGCGGATACACTCGGTATCCAAAGCGCATTGCTGGAAATTATGCACAACGCTACCAATACAAATTCACCCGCGGAGCTGCCAATGCAAGGTAGAGGTGCAGGCGTTAGCATGAGCTTGGATGCATTCGAATTTAACTTTGGCGAAATTTTACCTAATAGCTCGGCACAGGATACGCTGACTATCCATAACTCAACGAAATCCATTGCGGCTCTGACCGGTTCAGTTTCCAATAGCACTGCAGAGTTTGAAATTACCGACGGTAGTTTTGATATAGCGCCGGGAGACAGTCACAAAGTGGCTATAGCTTTCACGCCGGATTCGGAGGGAGCAAAGGCCGACACATTGGAAATCGTGCACAATGCTCTGAATCTGAGTTCACCGGTAGCCGTTCCGTTGGCAGGTAAAAGCGCTGCCACCATCATCGCCATGCGTATGGATACAAGTGTCGTGGATTTCGGTAATGTTTTCGTTGGTGAATCCAAGAGCAAAACATTAACAATTATCAACGCAGCCAACTCAACGGAAAATTTAACCGGAGTGATTTCGGAAAACAGTGGGAATTTTGATGTAACCGGCAGCAGTTTTGATATTGCTCCCGGCGATACTCACGAGATGACCGTTACTTTTGTTCCAGGTTCCATGGGCAGTAAAAGTGCACTTATGGAAATTGCGCACAATGCAACCAATCTCGCTTCGCCCCTGGAAATTCCCCTGCAGGGTGAAGGCGTCACCGAGATAGCAGCCATCATCGAAATGACCTTTGATACCACCCTGGTCGATTTGGGTGAAGCAAGGATTGACTCAACCGTGACGGACACACTGACAATTTACAACGCAGCGCTTTCTACCCAACATTTAGTTGGCACGTTCACCGAAAACAGCGGCTATTTTGATGTGGCCGACAGCACTTTCAGCATTGCCCCTGGCGACAGCTACAAAGTGGCGATTGCTTTTACCCCCGGATTTAATGGCAGCTACATCGATACATTGTGGATTACACATAATGCTACAAACCTGGATTCGGTTGCAAAAATTATGATGCTGGGAGAAGGCGAGGAGACAGTAACCGGTGTTTCGGAGAAAGCCATAATTGTCACAACATTCCAGCTGCACCAAAATTACCCGAATCCTTTCAACCCAAGTACAACTATAGCCTACTCACTGGAAAATACCGGCCAGGTTGAATTACACATCTATGATATTTTGGGACGGAAAATACGTGAGTTGATCAGCGAACGCAAAACAGCGGGTGCATACACTGTTTCCTGGAATGGACGTAATGATGCCGGTGCACAGGTTGCCAGCGGTTCATATTTTTATAAATTAAAAGTAGATGGCTCGCAGCTGACAGGGAAAATGGTTTTAATAAAATAAAATATTAAAGAGCCGGAGTATAAACCAGTTGTTAATTACTCCGGCAGTTATTACAATTCTCTCCCTACCGGATAAAGCAAATAATTCGGGTCAAAATAAGGGCTGCGTTTATAGAACCAAGACAAACGAGCTTGGGGATTATTAGCAAAACCTTTATTGCTCAATGCCTCTTCAAACTCTTTTTGCAATTGAGGATTATCTTTTAGCATTTTCCGGGCAAGCGGTTCAATTACGTAACCTTCTATATACTCGGTGTTAAATCGAACCATTCAATATTCCTTTTTCCATTCTAGTATTAAGTTGCCTTGTTCATTAATTCAAGAGACACAAAATGCACCAACCGCGCCGCTAACCGTGCTGTGCAATTATCCAAATCATACTTTGGGTTAAGTTCAGCAACATCCATGCTGATGAGATTGCCGGAATTACAAAGTAATTTGATGACTTCGCAAGCGATATCCGGTTGGAACCCAAACGGCGAGGGCGCGCTTACGCCCGGCGCATAACAAGCTCAAATAATATGAGCGGACAGGTAACATCTAAAATCTTTTCTTCTTTGGTTTTTGACGATTGTCAAAAAAATCGAGCAAAACAATATGGTCGTTTTTAATTTTATAAAACACATTTACTTGCCTAACGATTGTAAAACCTCTTATTCCCTTCTCTTTGTTTTCGATTGTTCCAATCTCTGGAAAGTCTGACAAAATATCCAGAAAATCATGAGCTTTCCTGACGAATAGCGTTGCGACTCTTTCGCCCATTCTGCCGTTAAATACTCAATAATTCTATCAACTTTTCTATCCGCCCGCTTAGTCCAGTATATTTTTAAAGCCATTTCTGATGTTTATTTTTAATTTCATCCTGGCTTATCAAATTTTCAGGATTGTCACTTTCTTCCAGAGCCAGCAACAACTCTTCCTGATCTTGTTGAGTTAACCTTTTCCACAATTTTCCTTCATTGGTCGAGGTTCTGTTTTTTAAAAGATCATAAAAGTTTTCTAACAGATTCTCATTGTCTATACTGTCAATAAGGTCATGGAAGTTTTTTTTGAGTTCTATGGAATTCATAATTTTTAACCACTATAATTAGTGTCCATCCGCAATCGTCATTCCCGAATGTTTTCATCGGGAATCCATTCATTTTTCGTGCGTGGATTCCCGCTAAGAGCGTGCGGGAATGACAAAGGAAGGCACTTTCCGGATAGACATTAATTAGTCATCTAAACATAATTGTTTATAACCAATTTTACAATTAAAAATAACAGGCTAACTAATCAAAAAAATGAACAGGTTTATAGTTGGTGCGGTATGACCGCATCCTACTGTCTTTGTTTTTAATTATCAAATTAATTTAATAAAAATTAAAATAGTAGCAATAAATTTTAAAATTTCCGCCGGAATTCCAAATCTTCAACTAAATATAATACGTAAATCACTCAGCTCCAAACAACCATCGCAGGATAACAACTATGCATATAAAAAGAAACATAAGTCCGACATGAAATAATGAATTACTACTTTCCTCATTTTGAGTATCTGTTGCTTCAGAGTTAATAAAGTGCAAAATCTTGTCACGAAATAATAACAAAATCATCCCACAAGCAAAGCTTATACAGATATAAAAGACTTCTTTTTCGGATATATTCATTGTTCCTCACTTACTGTCTACTTCATATTTGTCACCTCTTCCAAATCTTATATTCCATAAATTTGTTTTTACATTTGTATTATCACTAGAAGCAGTATTACCGAGCGACGATGAAGAGGAGCTTTGTGGATTAGTCAGGGTAGGTGCGGTCATACCGCACCAAATACAATCGTAAGCGAAACCAGATTTAGGGTTTCACTTCCTCCCCTATTCTCCAAAACCATCAGAACCTTCAACTTAAAAGTAAAATCACTTCGTACTCAAATGATAAGAAACCAAATGAATCAACCGTGCTGCCAATCTTGCCGTACAATTATCCAAATCAAAATTCGGATTAAGTTCAACAACATCCGCGCTGATGAGTTTACCGGAATTACAAAGTAATTTGGTGACTTCGCAAGCGACATCCGGCTGGAACCCGAACGGCGAGGGGGCGCTCACACCCGGCGCATAAGCGGAGGAAAAGCCATCCAGGTCGATGGTGAGATAAACATGATCAACCTGCTCAAGAAATACAGCAAGCTGCTCCTGTATTTCCCCGAAGTTACTCATCACGAAATCGTGATTTTTAAGATAGTGCACACCAAGCTCTTTTGCCGTGCTGAACAGTGCTTTTGTATTGGATTGCCCCTGGATGCCGAGACAAAAATAATTGAACGGCTCGGCGTTCGACTTGCATTCCTGCGCAATCTGATAAAATGGCGTTCCCGAGTTTCTGCCATTTTCATCGGGGCGAATATCAAAATGAGCATCAAAATTAATGATGCCTATTTTTTTTGAAGACCCCACATGTTTTTTAATTCCGGCGTAATGGGCGTAGGCAATATCATGGCCGCCGCCAAGGAGCAATGGGAAAAAGCCTTTGTTCAGTAACCCGGTTACGCGGGCAGATAGCGCCGAATGCGCGCCTTCCAAATCACGATCGACGCAGTAAATATTTCCAGCATCAATTAGAGTTGTCGCCCCGGGGAAGTGGTTCGGCAAAGGACCTAACATTTTTCGGATTGCATCCGGGCCTTTTGCCGCGCCGGGTCGTCCCTGGTTTCTGGCTACGCCTTCATCGCAGTAATAGCCGAGAAGCGCGAATTTATTCTCAGCGGTTTTATTCGAACCAAAATCTTCTTTTGCCAAATCCACGCACCGGATGATTTGGTGCCAATAGCTCGGCTCATTATCGGCACGGCCTGTCCACAGATTCGGATCGGACTTTTTGTAAAAGTCCTTCTGTACTTTCATCATAGTTTTCAGGTCAGTCTTTTGGCTGCTGACCCTCGCCCCCCTTCAATCTACTTTTTAGTATTTGAGCCAGGCGAACAGCCAGTTGTTCACGGGAAAGCTCCTCAGTATTTTCTATTTCAATATTTGAGAGAGCGCCTTCCAATATATCCATCTTTCCGTCGAGAAAATTCATCTTCCGAATCAAATGTTCCCTGTCTTCGGTCTCCCAATATTCTCCTTCATCGACCACTTTCAAATCAGGGATATATCTCTTCTTCAAATATTTTAATAGTTTTATGATGGAAATATGAACATCGGGCGGCGCAAATTGTGTTTTGACAAAACTGCCGCAATCCTCCCCTTTAATTTTTCCCTCCCGCACTAAAATCAGGTTCATGGCGGTGCTTATTCTTCCCGTAGTATCGAAAAAAAGCGAGAGTTCTTCGCTATCCGGATGTAAATTGATGTTTATACCTCTTAAGGCAAATGCAGGCATCTTATCTTTTAATTTTGCGGTTGAACGTTTTGGCCATCCTTCCTCCAAAACCTCCCACTCCCATTTCATTGTGTCGGAAATATCAACCAGTTCTTCAATGAGTGGATCAAAAAGATTAGAATCTTTTAATGTGCCCTGAAAATGGATTGTAACTCCCATACAAAAACTCCTTTTTTATCTTGAAATGTCAGACCACCATGCCATTCTTCCAGACTTTCTCAGGCCTGAGTTTACCCTGATGCCAGAATATTTCATTGTAATGGTCGCAGGGGAAAGCCAGCAGGTCACCGAGCGCCCCAGATTCCAGTTTTCCACGATCGGTCAGTTGCAGGGTGGCGGCGGCACGGCAGGTGATTCCAGCCAGAACTTCGGCATTGCTCAGTTTTTCACTGGCTCCTAAAATAGCTGCTTGCACCATCAAATCGCCCATTGGCGCAGAGCCCGGATTCCAGTCGCTGGCAATGGCGAGGGAGGCACCCGCATCTAACAGTTTTCTGCCGGGCGTAAAGGCACAACCGATGCCGATTGATGCCCCGGGTAAAGCTACCGGAATGACATCACTTTTAGCCAACATAGTTATTTCCTTTTCAGTGCTAGCCTCCAGATGATCGGCGCTGACCGCACCCAATTCCACAGCCAAAGCACTGCCGCCGGGATTAAACTGGTCGGCGTGGATGGTAATTTCAAAATCCATTTCTATTGTTTTGGCGAGATATGTTCTGGCGGCATCCACCGAAAACGCGCTGTCCTCAATAAAAATATCTATCCGGTTTGCCAGATTTTCTTTTTTCACCAGCGGCAATAACTTTTCACAAATATGCTCGAGGTAGACTTCCTGTTCGCCATCAAAATCTCGCGGCTTAACGTGGGCGGCAAGGCAGGTTGCAACGAAATCCACAGGGTGCGATTTATCGGCGGCCTTAATCGCCCGCAGCATTTTCAACTCGTCTGTGACTGACAGGCCGTAACCACTTTTTATTTCGATGGTGGTCACGCCTTCTTTTAGATGCCGACCCGCTCGTTGAATAATTCCTGCTTCCAGGATTTGCTGGCTGGCTTTACGGGTTTTAGTAACAGATTCCCAGATACCGCCACCGGCTTTTGCAATTTCTAAATAGGCTTTACCGGCGTTTCGTGATGCGTAATCTCTGGCTCTCGAACCGTGAAAACAGATATGTGTATGCGCGTCGATAAAACCCGGCAGGCAAACGTAATCGCCATCAAGATGATGGATTTCTGCTTTTAGGGCACCAGCTTCCTTTCGCAAGTCTGAGTATTTTCCAATTTGTGCGATGTGTTGTCCGCTTACAAGAATTCCAGTTTCACCTTCGATTATTGGAAGCGTTTCATCAGACAGTGCGCCTTTTAATGGCAGCCCGGCCATTGTTACAACTTGTTTGAATGGGCCGATGAGTTTGTGTTGAGGTTGGGTCATGGTTTACTACTTTTTTATTATTGTCGGTTTTCGGTAGGAATTGTTTCGTCTCTGAAATAGATGGAAAACAAAAACTATCCGCTTGGTTTCAGAACCCAGTAAATTTCTTTGAAAGCTCAGCGGCATAACTTTCTGCCACTTCATTGTAGCATTGTATGATTTTTTCTTAGGATTTGCATGCATTTACTTTCGATATACTTCTTTTCGATGGGCAATACGTAAGATAAGAACAGTGTCTGGTTTTATAATAGAATAAATTATACGGTAATCTCCCGCACGAAATTTTCTTAAACCTGCGAACTTTCCTTTTAATATGGGATTTTTCTCCGCATTCATTGAAAGCTCCGTATCAATTCGATCTAATAAATTTTTGGTCGTAGACTTATTTATTTTTTTTAAATCTTTTGATACAGAGTTTTTAAAACTAATTTTATAGTCCAAGTTGCTTTCTCATATCATCCGCTGTGATAATTGAATCCGTTGGATCATTTAATCTGTCCAAGGCAATTTGCATGTCTGCACGTCCCTCTAAGTACATTTCCAATGCTTTTTGAATATGGAAAGATTTTGGTCTTTCCGTTTCACCTGATAATTGCTCAAGTTCCTTTGCAAGCTTTTCAGGCAAACGTACCGAAAGCGCTGTACTCATCTGTATCTCCTTGTAATTTATTGTATTACAGAATACTACAAACTATCTTAACTTTCAAGTAATTAATTCATTTCGCAATAATTGAATTTGCAAAAAATTTTAAATCCCAAGTCCAAACTCTTTACTTTTCTCAATGGCAATATCGTAGCCCGCGTCCTGGTGCCGGATTACGCCCAGCGCCGGATCGATGTGCAGCACCCGCTTCAGGCATCTTTCCGCACGGTCTGTGCCATCGGCGAGAACCACCATGCCGGCATGTTGCGAATACCCCATGCCCACGCCACCACCGTGGTGAAAGGATATCCAGGTGGCGCCGCCGCTGGCATTTCCCATTAAATTTAACAGCGGCCAATCGGAGACTGCATCGCTGCCGTCTTTCATGCCTTCGGTTTCGCGATTGGGGGAGGCCACCGAGCCGCAGTCGAGATGATCGCGGCCTATCACAATCGGAGCGCTGACTTTGCCTGTTCGGACTAAATCATTGAAAATCAACCCGGCTTTCTGGCGTTCGCCCAAACCCAGCCAACAAATTCTGCATGGCAGACCTTGAAAAGCAACTTTTGCACGCGCCTCGTTTAACCAGTTGAGCAAGCGTTTATTTTCCGGGAAGGCTTCTTTCAGGGCTTCATCGGTTACGTAAATATCTTCAGGTTTACCCGAAAGCGCGGCCCAGCGAAAAGGGCCTTTCCCTTCACAAAATAAAGGACGGACATAGGCCGGTACAAATCCGGGAAAATCGAAAGCATTTTGTTCGCCGCCTTGTTTGGCAAACTCGCGGAGATTGTTGCCATAATCAAACGTCACGCTGCCGCGTTTTTGCATTTCCAGCATAAGGCTTACGTGGCGCGCCATACTTTTTAGCGATCTTTGTTTGTAATCCTGTGGATTGGTTTGTCTGAGCTCTTCAGCTTCTTGCAGGCTCAGGCCATTTGGGACGTAGCCGTTTATCGGATCGTGCGCAGAAGTCTGATCCGTTAAAATATCGGGAATGATTTCATCTTCCAAAAGCCGCTTCAAAATATCGCCAATATCCGCAACCAACCCAATGGAAATCGCCTCGCCTTGTTCTTTCGCGCGTAGAGCCCAATCTCTGGCTTCTTCGTAGGAGTCCGTTATTTTATCAATATACCGGGTGGCGAGTCTTTTTTGTATGCGAACGGGGTCGACATCCACTCCAAGAAATGTAGCGCCTGCCATGGTGGCCGCAAGGGGTTGTGCGCCACCCATGCCGCCGAGTCCGCCGCTAACCAGTAATTTGTGCTGTAAATTCCCACCAAAATGTTTATCACCGCAGGCAGCAAAAGTTTCATAAGTGCCTTGCAAAATTCCCTGGCTGCCAATGTAAATCCAACTGCCGGCGGTCATCTGGCCGTACATCATCAGGCCTTTTTCCTGCAACTCGTTAAAGTGTTCCCAGTTTGCCCAATTGGGTACCAGGTTGCTATTGGCGATGAGCACACGCGGCGCTTCCGGATGCGTGGGAATAATTCCAACCGGTTTCCCCGACTGTACCAGGAGACTCTGATCGTCTGCCAGTTCCAGTAATAACTCAATGATTTTTTTTAGAGCTTCGGGATTACGTGCCGCTTGTCCGGTGCCGCCATAAACGACTAATTTGCTCGGGTCCTCTGCCACTTCTGCATCAAGATTATTAAGAAGCATCCGCAACGGGGCTTCCGTTTGCCAGGATTTGGCATGTAGCTGATCACCGGTCGGCGCTTTGCAATTAGGATGATTTGCATATTGCTGGATAAAATCTGAAGCATTCATTTTTTAACGTCTCCATTGACGATTGAGTTCAAGGGTTCGAGTACACATAGTCACTTTGCAAGGAACTAAACTTTTTACAAAACTTCAAATACTAAATTCATGTTTCTCAAAAGTAATCAAGGCCATCTAAATATTGCCTTGCCCTTCAACAATTTTTGCATCCTTTTGCAATCTCCTGCATCCAACTCCAAAAATCAAACAAACTAAAAGGATATAATTATGACAATGGAAAACACAATTCGCGCATTTGCCGGCAGCTTTATATTAATCAGCCTGGCTCTAGGTCACTTTGTAAACCCATACTGGTTTTTATTTACAGTATTTGTCGG
>JAJDAE010000103.1 GCA_029262035.1 Candidatus Zhuqueibacterota bacterium | reverse complement strand
TCGTAAGAATACTTAATTGCGTTGTCCACTATATTCGATATTACTTGTTCAATCTGTGTTTTGTCGAAATAGATTTCCGGTAGTTTTCTGACATTGTCATATATCACTATACGGATATTTCGTTTTTTTGCATTTTCCTGGAAGCGCTGAACACTGTATAAAACGGCGTCGCTAATGCTGTGTCTTACAAAATTAGTCCCCATAGATTCCACGGACTCGTTTGCGGAATAAAGGGCATTTTGCATCTGTCGTTCCCCTCGAAAAGATTCCTCCTCTATAATTTTAGCAAATTTCATTATTTTTGCATCTTGCCCATACTTTTTTTCGAGGTAGTAGGTTAGTGCTCCCATCTGGGAAATAATGTTATGCAGGGGTGACCGAAACTCATGACCAATGCTTGCGAGGGTTCTCTGGAGTTCGTTAATTTTACTTTGAAAGCCAAGCGCAGCAATCGCCACGGCGACCTGATTAGCAAATGCTGTTAGTACCTTTAAGCTTTCTGTTTGATGATGCTTGTCGCTATTAAGGAAATCTCTTTTATCTGTAAGGCCGATTTGTAGAGTGCCCATGGTTTTATCTTCTACGATTAGCGGCATAATATATTGGGATTGAATACCCGCTTTCTGCATAAGTTCTTTGTTACAGAAAGGGTTATTCATACAATCCTCAATTAATTCCGGCTGCCCTGTTCGAACAATTTTTGCAAGAATATCCGAACTCTTAACCGAAACATTAATTTTATCGATTAACTCATACCAGTTTTGTCCTGCCGCCCTTTTGCCTTCAATCATCCCGGTCTTTTCATTAACCAGAGCAATGAGCCCTCTGTCATACCCGATATGTCTTAAGTTTTCAAAAATGATATCGTAAGCAGCACTAATATTTTTTGCATTGAGTAGTTTAACCGTTGCTTCATTAAGGTGGTTGAGTTGATTCTCAAAAATCTTTTCTTTACGAAGGTCTTTAGCAATGCAAATTGTTTTTAGAACCTTACCCTCGATATTTTTTTGTAATATCGCTGTGGAAATACTTATGGGGACGATTTCGCCATTTTTATCGGGTAATTTGGTTTCGTAGTTCGCAATCTTCATTTTTCCTTCTCGTAATGCTTTTTGCAGTTTTTCTAACTCATCCAGTTTGTGCAGGAGATGTGAAAAATCTACACCTTGCATATCCTTGCTAAAAAAATCATACTTCAGCAGCCGATACGCAGCTTTGTTTGCAGTTTCAACCTCCCAGCTTTTGTAAACACCTCTTCCGCAAATTTTGACAACAAAAATAGGATCTGGAATTCTATCTACAACTTCTTCAGAATATTGTCCGCTTTGTTTTAATTCCTCGATAAGCATGGAGTTCTTAATCGCCACCGCCGCGTATGAGGCGAAGGTTTTCATGAGTTGTTTAACCGGGTCAGTAAATTGTTGCGACTGCCTGTAATTTAGAAACATCAATCCGACGGGTTTGCCGGCAACTTTTAAAATGAGCGCCGCCAGGGAGTGAATATTTTCCCTTTGGTGGAATTTTTTTCGAGGTACGCCATCTTTCATTTCAACAGATTCTTGACCCATAAATTGGTGACTCTCAATTTCCTCTTGTTTTTCAAAATACAGAGATTCGTCATTTTCTACAATTAGCTCGGAAAAAGTTTTGTCTCGAAGTCTAAAAGTCTCAAAAAAACTAGGCTGGCTTAGAAATTCTCCCGAATGCACGACCGGTTTGGCCAATCGTTGTTTCTCTGTATCGAAAGGAAAAAGAACGACCGGATCAGCGTGTAGGACTTCTGCTGCACAATTTGAAATTTGTTGTAATATGCTTTCGAGTGTTGAAGATGAGGCGATGGCCTCACCGATTTTACTGAAATTACCTATTAAAGAGTCGTAAGACTTCTGATCTTTAATTGGATTTTCTCGAAAATCTGATTGAGTATCCATGATTCACCCCTCCTGGGTATTATTTTTGGTTTTAATGAACCCGTGTTCGGCGAACTGCCTTTCACATCTCTATCATAAGTGATATTCGCAGTACTAATGGCCAGGGAAGTTTAAATTGTTTTTGAGACGTTTTAATTAATATTCATTTTTGTAAAAAAATGCAAGCTAAACTATTTAAAGAGTTAAGTTTATTGGAATAAAACTCTTGAAAAACCATATTAGAATTATGATGAAAAATATTTATCAGAAATTGATAACCCAATTGGATGCAAAGCGGGAGTTTAGCGCGCTTTTTATTCGCTTGCTAGTCGGATTTCATTTAATCTACGGTACGCAAGACAATGTGTTTAGCTATGGAAGAATGTTGGAATTCAGAGACTTCCTGCAACATTATGGTTTCCCTCTCCCACTTATTTCGGCTTTTGTTTCTGTATATGTTCAATTTATCGCGGGCTTTTGTTTTCTGTTGGGCCTTTTTGTGCGACCGGCTGCAGTTATAATTATAGCGAATTTTATCATCGCCATTTTAATGGTTCATGTTGGAGCGAACTACGCGGAGACTTTCCCTGCTTTAGTAATGTTGATGGGGGCGTGTTTTCTACTCTTTAATGGCCCGGGGAAACCAGCCCTAAGTTTAGTTGAAAATGAAATCGGCTGACCACTCAGCCAGCCGGTTTCATTTTTAACAAATCAAAAATTTATTGAGTCTTAGCCTTGCCCTGCTTTGCCACTGCGTCCATGGCTTTTTTAACTTCTTCCGGATCTCCCAGATAATAGTTTTTAATCGGCTTGAGGTTGTCGTCTAATTCATAAACCAGCGGCATGCCGGTTGGAATATTCAGGCCTACGATTTCTTTTTCGGAAACATTATCCAGATATTTTACTAACGCCCGCAAACTATTTCCATGTGCAGCGATGAGTACCTTTTTGCCATCCATAATGCTTGGCGTGATAGTTTCATGCCAGTAAGGTAAAAAGCGTTCAACAGTGTCTTTCAAACATTCTGCCTGGGGCAGTTCAGCTGCGTTTAGATCGCTGTAACGTGGGTCATTTCCGGGATAGCGCTCATCAGATTTTTCAACTGCAGGTGGAGGTGTGTCGTAGCTTCTGCGCCAAATTAATACCTGGTCGTCACCGTATTTTTCTGCTGTCTCAGCTTTATTTAGCCCTTGCAACGCACCGTAATGGCGTTCGTTTAGCTTCCAGGAACGGTGCACGGGGATCCACATCAAATCCATTTCTTCCAATGTAAGCCAAAGTGTCTTGATGGCACGTTTTTGAAGTGAGGTGTAAGCTACGTCAAAAGTGTAGCCATTCTCTTTTAAGAATTTCCCGGCTTTCTTTGCCTCACTCAATCCCTTCTCCGAGAGATCAACATCTGTCCAGCCAGTGAAACGGTTCTGTTTATTCCAATCGCTTTCACCATGCCGAAGGAGTACTAGTTTAATCATTTTATTAATCCTTAAATTTATTCTCCACCACTTTCGGGTTGCCTGTTACCGAGTTCACGATCGAGAATTAAAAGCCCGGTACTGTTGTCGCCGGCTAACTTGATTTGTTCAACAATATCTCCGGCGTTCTTTTCTTCTTCAACCTGTTCTGTTATAAACCATTGCATTTCAACTTGCGTTGGGTAATCGTTTTCTTTTACAGAGAGGGCATACAAGTCGTGAATCATTTTAGTCACTTTTTGTTCATGCGCCAAAACGTTTTCGAATAATTGTAGTGGGGAGCTAAACTCAATGGGTGGTTGTTCAATTGCTTTTAGTTCAACTCGGCCACCACGGTCATTTAAAAAGTCAAACAGCCGCAGTGCATGAGCCGATTCTTCTTCATACTGCAACCTAAGCCAGCTAGCAAACCCCGGTAAATTAATGGCTTCACACTGTGCGCACATTGATAAA
>JAJDAE010000102.1 GCA_029262035.1 Candidatus Zhuqueibacterota bacterium | reverse complement strand
CAGACTGCAACGTCGGCACTCGCCCAGGCGAATTCGGCGCCGCAAGTGGTGTTGTCGTTATTTGGATAAACAAAATCTTAACCGGGGAAAAAGGGCGTTCTTTTGGACGCCCTTTTTTCGTTTTAGGCATAATAAAATCTTATCTTTTTGTAAAATTTACCGAACTATAAATAAAATGTCCTTTGTGGAATTGAACCTAATTAATCCACAAATCAAAGAATGTAATCGGCATAATAGTAAATGCGAAAAGTAATTCCGATGACAGGCGATGAGTTCGTGAAGAGAATCCTTGAAGGGGAAAAGGATTTTTCCGGTATACGACTTGAAGATCGCTTTAACCTGACAGCACATGAAGGATACAAAAAATTACAAGACTATTTTCTTCGCAGCAAATTGTGGGCTGAGCCAATAATTCTGGATGCTGCAGATTTAAGGTACATTCAGGCTAAAGGTGTTTACTGGCCATTTTTACGGGCAGAGTTTGCAGATTTTCGGGGTGCAAATTTGATAAAATCAAATTTATTTAAAGCCAAATTAGGCCATTCGAATTTTTTTGAGGCCAAATTACATCATTCGAATTTGCGATATGCTAAATTGAATAACTCTACTTTTAGCGGCGCGAATATTGAGCATTGCAATTTTAGATATGCTTCTATGCAGAGTGCAAACTTACGGGATGCAAAGTTATCGTTTTCTGTTTTAGAAAATGTTAATGCATATAAAGCAACATTCCAGGATGCTTCCATGCAACATGTGAATTTGAGCTTTGCTAATCTAACCCGTGCAAACTTGGAATCGGCTGACATGAAAGAGTCAAACTTTTGGGACTGTTTAATAAAAAAAACCAATCTGAGAAATATAAACTTCTATAAAAGTAATTTTAAAAGCGCCAAATTCGAATCCGCTGATTTGGAGAATTCTAACTTAAAAGAGTGTAATTTTCAAAATTCATCTTTGAAAGAAACAAATTTTACTAATTGTAACATGCAGTATATTAATATGTTTAATGCCAAAGGCGAAAAAGTGAATTTTGAAAGCGCTGATCTTTCTTATGCAAATTTAATAGGGGCGCAACTCACTTTGTCCAATCTTGAAAACGTTGAACTTAATTTTGCGAAAGTTAGAAATGCAAACTTTTCCAATTCGATTCTTGTGGATGTTAAAAATATTGAGACCTGCTCCAATTTGTGTTATGCTGATTTCAATAAAACAATTGTGAGTGCAGAAGGTCAAATTATGATTAAGAGACATCTTAACCAAAAAACAATGTTTATTGTTAAAGAGTGATAGTTGTTACCCTGCATTCATATCTTCAAGTTTGTCTCCTCAAATACCGAAATACTAATTGCTTAAATCGTCTATTAATAGAATTACAAATTGTTTCAGGTTATATGAAAGCTGTTGTTGAACTTCAGGGGATTGAATCATCTTACATAGAAAGTTCATATGGAGATTTTTTCTATGCCATAGCGCAATTGTATAAACCGCAGCGTATTGTCGAATTGGGAACTTTTATGGGTTACAGTGCTTTGCACATGGCTGCTGCGTTCAGAGATTGTCCCGACAGCAAAACTCATTTGAGTCTGGTTGATTTGTGGGATAACTATCCCTTCCGTCATTGTTCTCTGGAAACCACCAGGGAGAACTTCAAAAAAAATAAACTACACAATCTTAAGAATTGCGAAATCAGCTTTCTGAATAAAAGCGCTTACGATGTTGCGGATTCTTTCGATAATGGAAGCGTTGATTTGCTTCATGTCGATATTTCTAATGATGGGCAGTCCCAGGAAAAAACAATTTCACTGTGGCACGACAAAATTCGTGAAGGCGGAATTTTGCTGATGGAAGGCGGTTCGCCTGAGCGTGACAAAATATCCTGGATGGTTGAATATAACAAAACACCAATCGCAGATTTTTTGAACTCGTCCTGGTTTAAAGCACAGTATGAATTTGTAATTCTGTGTCCGTATCCTTCGTTGACTTTTGCCAGGAGAATAAAATGATCCCCATGCACAAAGTATTTATGCCTGAGAATATCGAAGAGGTTATCGACCCGCTGAGAGAAATTCTAAAAAGTGGTTGGATCGGCGAAGGCAATAAAGTTTTGGAGTTTGAAAAGCAAATTGGAGAGTTTATTGGCTGCAGAAATATTGTTGCGCTTAATTCCTGTACATCTGCCCTGCAATTGGCTTTAAGGTTGTGCGGTGTTGGAGTTGGGGATGAAGTTATTACCACAGCAATGACTTGTATGGCGACAAATGAACCGATTGTTTTAACCGGCGCTACGCCTGTATGGGCAGATGTTCAGCCGGGGACGGGAAACATTGATCCGGAAAGTATTCGTGAAAAAATTGGTATACGAACCAAAGTTATTATGGTTGTGCACTGGGGTGGGTATCCTTGTGATTTGGACGAGATTAATGCCATCGCGCAGGAACACGGACTTAAGGTTATTGAAGATTGCGCCCATGCCTGGGGTTCCAAATACAAAGATAAAATCATTGGCTGTCATTCCGATTTTGCCTGTTTTTCAACTCAGGCGATCAAACATTTTACAACCGGGGATGGTGGTATTCTTGTATGCAAAAACTCAGAGGACTATGAGCGTGCCCGTTCACTTAAATGGTTTGGCATAGATCGTGAACACCGCCATGAGAATAACCTGGGAGTAGCTGAGTGGGATATTGTTGAGGCGGGCTATAAATTTCACATGAATGATATTGCGGCTACAATTGGACTCGCTCAGTTTCCCTATCTTGACGATTTAGTTACTAAAAGGCAAACTAACGCTGCTTACTTTGATGAGTGTTTCCAGAACCTCCCAAAAGTTGAATTGCTGAATCAAAGCGATGATCGAAAATCTTCATACTGGCTCTACACCATAAAAGTACAAGATCGTGAACGCTTTATAAAATTTATGTCCCATAAAGGTATCTCTACCTCAATTGTGCATGCACGAAATGACAAGCATTCCATTTTCGCAAATTATAACAGCACCGGTTTAAAGGGTTTGGATGATTTCTCCAAAAGCATGGTTTGCGTGCCGGTAGGCCAGTGGGTTGGTGCGGATGAAAGAGAAAAGATAGTTTGGGCGATAAAATCTCAGGACTGGTAGCAGTATGGAAAAGGTTAATATTGTTTTAGCAACTTCTCTTAAACCTAAGTACCAATTTCATACACAATGCTTTGCTGAAATATCCAACTTATTAAAGTATGGGTTTGAAGACATTGGCTATGAAGTAATATTAGCCCCAAAGCTAAGACATGACTGTATAAATGTAATTTTGGGTTATCATCTTTTAGATGGCAAAAAGCTGCCGGCCGGCTATAATTGTGTGATTTATCAACTGGAAGAGCTTACCGAAGAACAAGACTGGCATTTGAAAATTCAAGAGACATTGCATTCTGATTGCGTTGTTTGGGATTTCTCGGAACAAAATGTTGAGTACCTCTCACAAAAAGGCATTAATGCAATTTATAAACCGTTGGGTTTTCATGAACGGATGAAACAAATTCAACATAAAATGAAAAAGGATATCGACGTTCTGTTTTACGGTTCGAAAAACGAAAGAAGAATCAAGGTCTTGAAGGCGCTGAACGAAAAGTGCAATCTGAAAGTTCTGTTTGGCGTGTATGGCGAAGAGAGAGATTCCTGGATAGCACGTTCTAAAATAATCCTTTCACTATATTATTATGAAGCAAAAATGTTTGATGATATCAGAATGGCATATTTAATGAACAACAAAGTGTTTACAATAGTTGAGGATTCTCCCTATAAAAAATATGATGATGTTCTCGTCTTTGCCGCTTATGATGAAATAGTTGATGCTTGCGAATACTTTCTCAACAATGACCAACTCCGCAGCATGGTTGCAAATAAAACTCATTCCGTATTTTCGGAATACCCGGAAACTGAATTTTTAAAACAAGCCATGTCAGAAACCCAAATTTTGATATAAACTAAGAAATCTTCTGACAAGTAAAATGGAAACCGGCGCTGCTATCATTATTGTAACATTTAATTCTGAAACCACAATTCGGGATTGTTTAACCAGCGTTACTGAAACACTTCGTCCTTGTGATGAAGTCCTGGTTATTGACAACAATTCACAGGATAATACTGTGAAACTGGTTCGTCAGTTTTTAAAGCCGCGTTCCGGTAAAATAAAATTTTTCCCACAAACAAAAAATCTTGGTTTTTCAAAAGGCTGTAATATTGGGATAAATCACTCTGCCAGGGAATATGTCATTTTGCTTAATCCTGATACAGAGGTGTTTCCCAATTGGGTCGAACGCTTAACGGGTCATTTTAAATTTTATGACCGCACGGGTGCGGTTGGCGCGCTTTCTAACCGGACGCTATCACCACAAAATATAACCACTTACGTCCCGGATTATATGGATTACGTTGAGAACGGTCATGACCTGATTGCAAAGCTTGAAACGGATTATTTCAGGAAAAGCATTCCAGAAAAAGTGTTGATGGGATTTTGTTTAGCACTCCGACGCGATCTAATTGAAAAATACGGCGCTTTAGATGAGGATATTTTTCTTGGAGATGATGACTTGGAAATTTCATGGCGACTCAGAGAACGTGGTTATTTTTTAAGGATTGCATTAGATGTCTTTGTGAATCATGAAAGACAGGTAAGTTTTGCAACCCTCCCTAAAAAAGAAGCAGCGGAAATTGTGCGGGATGGTTCCGACGTCTTATTCAGGAAAATGACTGATTTTTATAAGCCGAATAAAATTCCAAATCCTTTTATTTATTTTGGTATTAAATGGTGGAATCCCAGAATCCTCGAAGAAAAGCGTTTTGAAGATGTTTTTTGTATGAACCCACTTCCTTTTGAAAAGAGCCAAATACTTGCCAGCATAAAAGTTCTTGTTAAGGAAAGAAAGTTAGATCAGGCAATCGAAATAATCAATGAATCACTCCACATTCTGGTTAGTGATTATTTGATGTGGTTTACTCTCGGCTCTATTTACCTGATGAAGGAAGATTTTCAAAATGCTGAATTTGCCTTAAAAAATGCCTGGGCTTTTGAGAGAGGTGATAACGGGCGTGCAGGAAAAAAACTTAAAGGTCTATTCGAGTCTACCAAAAATTCGACGATAGAATTGGAGGATGTCGATCAATAATGCAGATCACTCAGCTTTATTCAGGCCAAAATCGAATATCCGGGGATTTTATCTACCGTATTGAAATGCCTGCAAAAGGGCTTTCCGCAATTGAAGGTGTTGAAGTCAAAAATATCGATCTTCTGCAACTTAAAAATTTTGCTTGCTTGCTTGAAACACCTCTGTTAATTCTGCACCATATTTCCGATGCCGATCTTCTGCCGGTAGTTGCTCATCGAAAAAAAAACGGGCTGCCAACGGTTTATGAGCTTGCTGATAATTTTAAAGTATCCCATTTGGGTAGACCGGATGCATTGAAAAAGGGCCCACCGGATTATCACCATATTATCGAGCTTTTAATCAGCCGGTGCGATGCTGTCCAGACCACTTCCCAAGCCTTGAAGGAACGATATTTAACATTAAATTCTAAAATTTTTGTATTCCCCAATCAGATTGATTCTGTTCAATCCCCCCATAAATCTCTGTCTGACACGGTTACTATCGGATGGGCAGGATCAACCCGGCATTATGAAGATATTAAGTTTTATGCCACGGAGTTGGCCGCTTGGATTAAAGCCAATCCGGACACACGGATTGCGCTGATGGCCACCAAAGCAATTCTCGATTTGTTTTATGATGTCCCTAAATCTCAACTCATTGTTAAAAAACCCGGAAGTTTGACCGGTTATCTTGATTTTCTCAGTACGCTGGATATTGGTTTAGCGCCATTGTTGGCTAATGAGTTTAATGCCTGCCGTTCCGATGTAAAGTTTCTTGAGTATGCTTCCCGGTGTGTGCTGCCGGTGTGTAGTGGTTTTGGTCCCTACATTGAGCTAAAAAAAGAGCATCAGGATCTGCTTCTGTTTGAAACGCCGGCACAACTTGTTGAACAATTAGGCGAGTTATGCAAAGAAAAAAATAGACGTCAGACATTGGCGAAAAACGCCTTCGACTTCGTACAAAAATCAAGACATTTTAAAACTTACAATTGGCAAAGTAGAATCGCTAAATATGCTGCACTTTTCAAAAATACAAACCATTGGGTGGATTTTCAAAGTACTGCCAAATCATCGTTTTGCAGCGCCGTTGCTTATAATTTGTTGACGAAGACTACAAGCAACCAAAGTAAAAATAAAATTGTTGATTTAAAAAAGGCCATTTCTATCGAACCTGAAAATTATCAGGCGTACTATTTTTATGGCGCAGCATTACTCGAAGCGGGTTGTTTTAGTGATGCGGAAATTTACCTGAAAAATGCCCTGAAGTTAAACCCCGCTTCACTCAGAAGCGCTAAGTTTTTGGCACAGTCGTATCTATTTCGAGGTAAAATGAACAGTAGCATCAAAGCGGTTCGGACTGGTCTGAAGGTCGAGCCTAACTTCCCCATATTGGATTATATCCAGGCTGTTTCTTTGGCAGGTCAAAACAAAAATAAACTGGCACTTGCTTTCGCTGAAAAAATTGTAAAAAGAGTGCCTGACTATGTGGAGGCACAGTTTCTTTTTGGCCGACTGGCTATTAAAGAAAAGCAAACTGAAAAAGTTGCAGCTGCAATTAAGCAGCTTAAAATGTTGGTGCCTGAGTCGGCAGATGTTTCTCTTTTGCAGGCTGAACTCGCCATCGCAGAACACGATTTTTCAGAAGCTCTGAACAGGGTTTCTCAAGCTTTGATTTTAGACCCATATCACGGGTTGGCAAAAAATATTCTGACCACAATTAACGAAAAGTTGAAAAGCCAGGCTCCCGCCCAAACTTATCCGGCCTGACCATCCTTATGAAGCCGATTCATATTTTCCAATTTATTACAAACCCTGTTTGCGGGCGTTACCGTTTTAACATTCCGGCCAAGTATTTAGTCGAAAGTGGTCAGTTTAGGGTGACGCCATTTCAGAATCTAAATAAGGAAACTTATCAGGCGTTGGTTGATGAAGCGGATATTCTTATTGTGCAGCGTTTGCCATATACGCCTCAGTTTGAAAAGATCGTAAGAACCTTAAATTCTCTCGGTAAAATTGTAATCTACGAAATTGATGATGACCTGTTTAATCTACAGCCCGAATCGGATTATTTGAAAAAAGCGCCCCCGGATTATTCTGTAAAATTAAAGCAGGCTACTCAACTTTGTCAGGCCGTTCAATGTAGTACACGTGGTTTGGCCGAGACGATTTCTGAGTTTCATCCCAAAGTTAATATCCTTGAAAACCAATTGGGAGAAATTCCGGAATTGAAATACAGGAAACCAGACAATGAAGCCCCCACTATAATTGGCTATGCCGCCGGAGAAAATCATCAGCA
This sequence comes from Candidatus Zhuqueibacterota bacterium, assembly GCA_029262035.1. Classification (GTDB taxonomy): domain Bacteria; phylum Zhuqueibacterota; class Zhuqueibacteria; order Oceanimicrobiales; family Oceanimicrobiaceae; genus JAJDAE01. The sequence continues at coordinate 17,219 of JAJDAE010000102.1, read as the reverse complement.
AGACTGGCTGACAATTAAGGATGCGGTAAATCAATTTGCAATGACAACCGAAAACAATGTTGAATTTTGGATTCTTGGTGATAAGGAAATTTATGAAAGTATTGAGACAGAAAATAAGAAATTTATCCCCCTTTTATCTTTTGAAGATTACATGCGGGTTCTCAGACTTGTGGATGTTTCTTTAATGCCGCTTCAGGATACTAAATTTAACAGGTCAAAGTCAGATGTAAAATTTTTGGAGTCTGCGGCTGCAGGATGTGCAGTACTGGCCTCACGATTAGTTTATGGCGAAACCATAAAGCACGATAGAACCGGGCTTTTGTTTTCCAATAAAGAGGAGTTTTCTAATGGCCTGAAAAGGTTAACCGAAGACGGAAAACTAATTCATCAATTGGGCGCCACGGCTTACCAGTTTGTTGAATCCAAAAGATTGATGGTGCAACACAAGAAAAAGTGGATCGATGTTTATAAATACTTGTTTTTGAATCGTGATGAATTTCTGGAAAATGCTTTACATAAGTTACAAAAAAATAATGGGTAACGCTGTTTAGTATTGATGCAGTACAGACGATAAAAATGTGAATCCTAATAATTTAGTAAAGCAAAAATAAAAGTTGATTGTGACTTTGTTGGCGGAGCTGTATCAAATTTAGATGAAATTATGCTAGATAATAAAGTAATTTTAATTACCGGGGGCACCGGATCTTTTGGCAAAAAATTTCTCGAAATTGTATTTGCCAGGCATAAGCCCAAAAAAGTAATTGTTTACAGCCGGGATGAGTTGAAGCAGTTTGAGCTTCAACATACTTACCCCATCGATGGTAAATATCCTATCAGATATTTTATTGGCGATGTACGTGATTTTAATCGTCTCAAGCGGGCGATGGAAGGAGTAGATATTGTGGTGCATGCAGCTGCGTTTAAGCAGGTAGCGGCGGCAGAATACAATCCTTTCGAAGCTGTGAAAACCAATATTATCGGCGGGCAAAACGTGATAGATGCGGCCATGGAATCCAAGGTCAAAAAAGTAATGGCCTTGAGCTCGGATAAAGCGGTGGCGCCCATAAATCTTTATGGCGCAACCAAATTGGCAGCAGACAAATTGTTCGTTGCTGCAAATAATTACAAAGGGCCGCGCGAGATTAAGTTTTCCGTCGTTCGTTATGGCAATGTTATGGGCAGTCGCGGTTCAGTTATTCCTTTTTTTATTAAACATCGCGAAAAAGGCTTCCTCCCGGTAACTGATAAAAGAATGACCCGCTTTAACATTACTTTAGAAGATGCGGTCGATTTAGTCATTGATAATCTGAAATACATGCGGGGCAAAGAAATTTTTGTACCTAAAATACCATCTTACCGAATCACAGATGTCGCACATGCAATTGATCCGGAATGTGAAATCAGGGAAATCGGCAGTCGCCAGGGAGACAAAATACATGAAGATTTAATTACAGCAAATGAATCTATGAGTACTATGGAGTTCGACAATCATTTTGTTGTGTTACCCTCTCTTGCCCATTTGGGAAATTATAATCCGAAAGTAAATGGCTATACGGGTAAACCTTGTGCAGCCGGGTTTCATTATAATAGCGGTAATAATCCACACTTTTTGAGTGTAGCAGAAATCAAAAAATTACTGCACCAATATTTAGGCTATGAATACGTTGCCCATCGTGTCCTCCAAAGCGCAAATAGTTGATTCGGAGGATATCCGTGCCGTAGTTGAAACGCTGCAAAGTGATTGGCTGACAACGGGCCCGCAAGTCGAAGCCTTCGAAAATGACTTTGCTTCTTTTGTTGGCGCGAAAGAGGCCGTTGCCGTGAATAGCGGTACCGCTGCATTGCATGCTTCCATGGCAGCCATTGACATTCAACCCGGGGATGAAGTTGTCGTGCCGGCAATTACATTTGTTGCAACAGCAAATGCAATTGTTTATGAAGGGGGGACGCCGGTTTTTGTCGACGTTGATGTCGAAACGTTATTGATTGACCCCCAAAAAATTGAAGAGAAAATTACGGCAAAGACAAAGGCGATTGTTGCAGTAGATTATGCCGGACAGCCGTGCAATTACGATGCCCTTCAGGCGATTGCCATAAAGCATAACCTGTTTTTAATAGCCGATGCTTGCCATGCAATCGGCGGTGTCTATAAAGGTAAAAAAGTCGGGACTCTTGCGGATTTAAATACTTTTAGTTTCCACCCGGTAAAAAATATTACCACCGGTGAAGGTGGAATGATCACCACCGACAATGAAAAATTTGCACGGGAAATGCGATGTTTCCGCAACCACGGTATCGAAACAGATCATCACCAGAGGGCGCAAAAAGGCACCTGGTATTACGAACAAAAAATCCTGGGTTTCAATTATCGACTTACAGATTTTCAATGCGCTTTAGGGAGAGTGCAACTGAAAAAATTGCCTGCATGGATTGCACGCAGACAAAAAATTGCAAGACAGTTCGACCAGGCCTTTCTCAATTCCGGTTTTGTTAAACCCTTAACAAAGAATTCTGAAATTATTCATGCGTATCACCTGTATGTTGTAAAACTAAATTTTCGGGATTATTCAATTACGCGTGAGCAAGTTTTTACTATGCTACGGGAAAAAGGTGTACAGGTAAATGTACATTATTTGCCGGTTTATCTGCACCCATTTTACCGTGAAAAGTACGGCGCTGCAAAACGGCTTTGTCCTGTCGCAGAGCAGGTTTATGAGGAAATCCTTTCTCTGCCTGTTTCTCCTTCTATGAGCGATACAGACGTCGATTTTGTAATCGATCAGTTATTTGAGTTTTGAAAACCACTAATCAAAGCTATAAAGGCGATATTTACTTTCTTCATTCCCTTAGTTCTGCATATTTTTATGAATCCCTCAAAAACAGTAAAATTCGTCGCAGAAGTTTCCAGCAATCATCATCAGAATTTGGATAGATGCCTGGAATTTATCGATTGTGCAGCTGACGTAGGCTGTGATGCAGTTAAATTTCAACTATTTAAAATCGATGAATTATTTGCGCCGGAAATTTTAGAGAACAGTGAGCAACATCGTGAGCGGCGCCAATGGGAGCTGCCGGTTGAGTTTCTGCCCGATTTGGCTGCCCGGTGCCGGGGAAAAAACATTCAGTTCTCCTGCACTCCGTTTTATTTGAAAGCAGTCGAAGAGCTTTTACCATATATCGATTTCTATAAAATCGCCTCATACGAATTATTATGGACGGACCTGTTAAAAGCCTGTGCCGAGACCGGTAAACCTGTTGTGCTTTCAACCGGCATGGCTACGACTATTGAAATTAACAATGCGGTTGCGACACTAAAAAATAATGGTTGTAAAGATTTAACTTTGCTGCACTGTGTCTCAGATTATCCCGTCTCTATCGCCGACTGTAACTTGGCCGTGATTGAGGGTTTGAAAGGAATGACAAAATGTCCCACGGGGTGGTCAGATCACTCTGTAAATGAAGGCCTCATATATAGCGCAGTTTTCAGGTGGGATGCTGCTTTAGTGGAATTTCATCTCGACCTTGATGGCGACGGTGCTGAATTTGGTTCCGGGCATTGTTGGCTACCTCAGCAAATTGAAAAGGTGATTCGCAATGTTAAAAATGGCAACGAGGCAGACGGAGATGGGATAAAAGAATTCTCGGACACGGAAATGAAAGAACGTGATTGGCGGGCAGACCCTAAAGATGGATTGAGACCTTTCAAAAAGATAAGAAAAGACTTTGAAGGGCAACAAGCGGCATAAGATGGCGATTGATCCTTTCATGAATCACTCGCCGCCAATAGTCGCAATTATTATTGCACGTTTAACGTCGTCGCGTTTACCTGGAAAGCAGTTGCGGCTAATTGCAGGCAAGCCGATGATTTACCACGTCATAGCCAGGCTTAAAAAAGTTGCCGGTTTGGATAAAATTGTGCTTGCGACTGCTTCAAAAAGAGAAAATCAGGCGCTTGCCGATTATGTTGGGCAATTTGATATTCCGACTTATTTTGATGACGATGAAAATGATGTGACCGGCCGTATTGCCCGAGCTGCAAATCGATTTGAGGCAGAAAATATAGTTACAGTTTCCGGAGATTGCCCGCTAATTGAGCCAGCATTTCTTGAAAAAGGCATCCGGCTTCTTACTGAAAATAACGCGGATTATATTTTTCTCAATAAGAAAAAATATAAATGCCTGCATGAAGGCATCGGTTTTTTTCGGAATTCACTTTGGCAGGCCTTGGACAAACACTCTACCACCTGGTTTCACAAAGAGCATCCCGGCTCTGTTTTACCCGAAATCGAGTCCCAATTTCAGGGAGTTGAAATTATACCTAAGCCGCAATTTCGGCGTAATGATTTCCGGCTTTCGGTAGATACGGCTTCTGATTTGGAATTTATGAATTTTGTTTTTGATAACTGTGAGCAAAACGACGAGATTGTTGAATTAGCCGATGTCGTTTCATTGGTCGATGAAAAGCCGTTTGTAAAAAATATCAATGGCCATGTTCACCAAAAGGGATTGACAGAAAAAAGTAACAAAGTGACAATTGTAACTCAGGCAGATGAGAAGGTTGGCATGGGGCATCTCGCTCGCAGTATGGCGCTCGCCAGAGAATTAAAAGAATCCCAGGCCATCAATGTAAATTTTTACGTCAATGATAATCCTGGCGCTAACCAACTATTGGAACGGCAGGGTTTCAGTACCAGTGTTTGGAAATCTCTCGATGATTTGTCTGAGAAATTGCGTTCGGGTGTTCAGCAGGTGGATGGCGCTGTTTTCGATTTAAAAGCATCCTGTTGTGATGATCTTTTAGAAAAAACCGGGCGGCTGGATACGTGTTCCATGCTCGTCGATTATGTGCCTTCCGATGCCAGTTTGGGCGATTTATTTATTTTACCAACCGTTTCGTTCGATTATGAAAATAAGGCAAGCCATTTTGCCAAAAAGAAAATTCTTACCGGTAAAAACCATTTACTTTTAAACAGAAAAATTAGCTGGCTGCGTGAGAGAGATGATAGCCGGGAGGGCGTTCTCGTTACAGCAGGTGGCAGTGGTCTGCTATCTGACGAATTGTTTTCAGCGCTCTCCACACTAAGCCGGCACGAAAAAATTATTTTTTTGGCAGGACCGTTTGCCGACGAGAGTTTTTTTCATCAAAAAACAAATGCACACAATTTTAAAAAGTATGAAGTGATTTTTAATCCCCCCGATGTTTTTGACGTTTATAGCAAATCAAAGTTGGCGCTATGTACTTTTGGCGTCACCACCTACGAACTGATAGCACTTGGTGTACCGACCGTTGTGGTCAAAACCGTGACTGCGGATGATGTCGAGCTGGTTGAATCTCTTGCGCAAAGTGATGTTTGCATCAACCTTCTCGACCAAGCCAATTCTCCGGAAGCGGTAACTGCTACCCTTGAATCGTTATTACAAAATAGTGAGCGGCTTACTGAGCTGTCACTAAACAGCAAGAAGTTTATCGACGGCCTCGGGGTGCAACGTGTGGGCGTTGCGATTAAAGAGCTTATCTCCTGAGTTGTTAAAATTAAAAGAGAACTGAGTATGGTTAAGCCATTTTATTTGGATCTTACTGAATCTGAGATAGCTGATATTCAGGAAAAGACCGGTGAAATTCTGCGCACCGGCAATTTAATTCTCGGCAAATATACTGAGCAGTTCGAGAATGAATTCGCGCGTTATACCGGCTGTGAGTATGCGGTTAGTTTGAATTCCTGTACATCAGCATTGCAGACATTGTTGACTTTGAAGGGCGTGCGTGGCCGCAAAGTAGCCGTGCCCACCAATACCAATTTTGCCAGCGTTGCCGCCATTTTACATGCTGGCGGCCAACCGGTTTATATGGACATGACCCGCGATTTTTTCGTGCCGGACTTGGAGATTCTAAAATTCACTTACGACAAAAACCCTGAACTTGCCGGTGTCTTATGGGTGCATATCGCCGGCATAATTCCTCCTGACTTTGAAGAAGTCGCAGAGTTTTGTAAATCAAAAAATTTATTTCTGCTTGAAGATTGTGCTCATGCACATGGCAGCCAGCTTAATTCTACCAAGGCCGGCAACTTCGGCGATGGTGGTGCATATTCTTTTTTCACGACCAAAGTAATGACCACAATTGAAGGTGGGATGATTACGACCAATAATCCCGAAGATGCAGCTTTCGTGAAGTCTTACCGTAATCAGGGTAAACGTGGCGGTAACTTTGGCGGTCTGCACCAAGACCTCGGCAACAGTTGGCGTCTGTCTGAAATAGAGGCGTACATGGGCCTCGTGCAATTGGCAAAGCTCGATGAAATGGTTGGCCGCCGTCAGCGTGCTGTGGACGCCCTCGTTCCCCTTCTCAAAGAAAAAAATATCGATTTCTGCGATACCGGCCACATGCAGCAAGCCAGTCAATATAAATTTATTATGCTCTATAAAGGTGAGCTTTCTGTGGATGAATTAAAAGCGAACTTCAAGGAAGAAGACGTGGCGCTTGGCGGTGGTGTTTACGAAGTGCCTTGCCATTTACAGCCCGTGTTTGAGAGCGTGCCTTTTGATGAAAATCATGTTAAAGTCGCGCATAAATTTTGTCCCAAACATATTTGTCCTCCAATAACATCCGGCACAACCGATAGCGATATCGGAAAGATTAAGTCGGCGATTCAAAAATATTTTTGAACCCCTTTTTATATTTGATGCAACATAACCGTAGAGACGCAATGCATTGCGTCTCTCTACCCCAGATAAAAAAATGATTAACCCCCTAAGCAAAGAATATGAAACCGTCATTGTTGGCGGAGGCATAGCCGGTTTATGTACGGCTGAAATTTTCGCGCGTTCAGGCATCAAGACGCTGCTCGTTGAAAAGGCGGAAAAACTATGCATGGAAACCAGTGGCCTGCATCACGAATGGTTTCATTTCGGCAGCCTGTATTCTATTTTTCCGAATAACCAGTTTTTACGAACCATGGTCGGCGGCATTGATGATCTGCTGCTGTATTACCGCGATTTTGAGAGCATGAATCTGCGCATTGACGGCTGCGGCAAATTGCTCACAGTGGCGAAGTCATCTCCCTGGATCCGCAAAGATAATCTGAAATATGTTATTACCACAACAGACGATGAAGATTTTTCGTTGAGTAATCCGGACAACTCATCCAATTTTATGTATAAAATGGGTATGAAGTTTCTATGGAACAAAGCCATCAAACAATTTGTCGCGCGACATAATCGATTTTATAAATACGATTGGCGCAAAGGCTGTTCGTCGCACTATATCCCTAAAGCAGGTTGGCTTGACTACTCTGAAAAATTTATCAATAAATTTGATGACTCAGAAATCAGCCTAAATCCTGAGACTCATGTTTCAATGGAAAGCTATGACAGCCCGATGTATGCGCTCCATATTATCTCGGATTTAACACGAAGTTTCCTCTCTTATGGTGGTGAAATCCGAACAGCCACAGAGTTTGAGGAATACCAAAATAAACGGGATGGTAAGCGCGTTATTCTTAGTGATGGCTCTGTTGTCAAAACTAAAAGACTCATTCTGGCTTCGGGAAATAACCTTGCGAAGCAAACGAAAAATAAAATTAAGGTGAAAAGTGTGGTGTCGCCGTTAATAATTGTTTATCCACGGGTGTGTTCTTCCAATGTTGTTCGTCTTACGCCATTTATGGATCAAACCATCAACCATCTTAAACATTCAATCAACGGGAAGGATTATTCCCTTATCGGCGGCGGTTATTTCGCCAATAAAGATGATAACGAGGCCATCGAAAAGGCCGGATTTGATTTATTGAATAAGGCCAAAGCGATTTTTTCCAGGGTGGCCGATGCCGAAGTTGTTCATTTGTATTATGGCACAAAAACGGAGATTATTTCATCTGTAAAAAAGAGGAATTATCTTTATCGCATAGAAAAAGTTGACAATGATGTTTACGTAACCGTCCCGGGAAAATTTTCTCTGGCTTTCAGTTTGGCGGTGAATACTTTTCTGAAAATTATGGGGCATTATCCGAATACATACGTGACGTATGATAAAGAAATGGATGTGAGTCAATATGTGGGACTCACCAAACATAAGGCTCTCATCGATCGTCTGGAAAACGTAAGCCATGAACTGAAAGTGGAGACGGTTTACTGATGGCAACCTCAAAGCCAATGGTAAGCGTTATGATGCCGACCATGAACCGCAAGGATGATTTGCTGATGACCCTGCATCGGCTCAGCGAACAATCTTACAAAAATATAGAAATCATTGTTGTTGATAATTGTTCTTCCGATGGTTCTGCCGAGGCGGTTTACAAAAAATATCCCCATGTGAAATTCATTAAGCTGCCGAGAAATTTTGGCGCTATAGCCGCACGCAATATCGGCCTGAGTAATTGCCGGGGTAAATACTGGCTTTCTCTTGATGATGATTCCTTTCCGGGAAAAGACTGCATCAAAAAAATGGTGACCAGATTTGAGCAGGATGAAAAACTCGGCGCAATCGCGCTTGGAATTTTGGATTATTGGAAGTTCTGGCAGCGAGATTGGAAATCAATGGCGGAAGAAGTACCGCCCGCTACGGATGAAGAACCGGCAGAAAAACCAGCCTGGATTGGGTGCGGTGGCGCAGTTAGGATGGAGCTGGTAAAACAAGTTGGCGGTTTTGAAGAATGGGGAATGGAGGCAATGTTCGAACGTTCAATGGCAGTGCGAATTCAAAACCTGGGCTTCAAAGTAATGAGCTATGCGGATATTTATGTTTATCACAAATGGTCTTCTTCCGGAGAGCCGGCTGAATTCAGGTTGGCAGATGAGGCCATGTTTTCTGGCTGCCGGTCAACGGCTCTTTTCTATTATAAGTATTTTCCAGTACGGAACTTGTTAACTTCATTGCTCCGGCTATGCTTCACTGCGATTTTCGCTACGTTTTCGCAGCGACGGTTTTTATATCTCAGGGCGTTGTTCTCATCTCTTGTTTGGGCGCCGCAAGTGTTGGTAGAGAGAATGCCTCTGAATGAGAACATTCTAAAAAAACAGCGTCTGCCATTTAATTTTAAAGGGAAGTGATGCGGCGAATTTTAATTGTCCGAACATTACAGGCAGATTTGCTCGCCGGGGTCGTTGCGAAGTTGCGCAAGGTTTATCCAACAGCAAGTTTTTCAATTTTGTCCCACGCCGATACTCAAAACCTGGAATATTACTCAAAAGAATTTGAGACAGTTTTTTATTACACTGCCAACCGTGACTTTGGTCTGTTCTCTCTGTCACCATCCCTTGTTCGTAAAATTCGGAAATCCAAATTTGAACTGGTTATCTTCCCCAAGAAAATGAACAGGCTGGAAGGGTTTGAAAATGTTATTTTTATGCTTTCTGTTTTTGGAATTAAACAATGGGCGCATTGCAGTATTGACGGTAAATTAAATTTCATCAAAAAAAATTATCTTTTGCGGATTCTAGTAACGTTTTTTGCAGCGGTTGTGGTTACGCCGATTTTATTTTTAGCCATGCTTTTTTCACTAGGAGCAATTTCCATGTTTCGAAAAGTCCGAGCATCATAAACGTGCGCCAGCCTGTTTTCAAGAAAAAGAAGATAATATGAAAAAGTCGGCAATTATATTTCTAGCTGCCGGAGATCAACAAAGGTTGCCTATATCGGTGGCAAAAAATATGGAGTTCTCAGTAATCGCAGTGGATAGAAATCCGGATGCCCCTGCTTTTGAATTTGTGGATGAAGCAATATGTTTAAGTACCTATAGTGCGCAGCCAATTATTAAAGAATTAATGCGGCTAAGTGAAACCTATGAATTTAAGGCCGTTTTAACACGATCGTCTGGTATGCCGGTAGTGACAACGGCAGTAATTTCAGATGCCTTGGGATTACAAAATGTGGATGTTGAGGGCGCACGTTCAATTGTGCATAAAACAAAATTCGTAAAACACTGCACAGAGTACGATATTCCTGCACCAAAGAATCAGTCTGCTGTTTCTACAGAAGATGTCGATTGGAAAAGAATAATATTCCCCGCTATTCTCAAGCCGTCGTTAGGTTTGATTGGGCAACAAGGTGTTTGTGTGGTTGAGAACAAAAGCCAGTTGATCTCTAAATTTGATACCGTACTGTCGGCAGCTTATGACAGTCGGGTTGAAATTGAATCTTATGAGCATGGCGATGATGTTGTTTTGATGGCAGTTGTAAAGGATGGCATTCTAAAACCGGTGGTGCTTCTGGATGAAACAAACCGTGTCAACGATTTTGGGGAAATCCAACGTGTTGCTTTTAGCATGCCCTCAAAATATTCAGGCTCTGAAAGCGAACAGGAGGTTTATCATATTTCTCACCAAATAATTGAAAAATTTGGCGTTAAAAACTCACCATTTCTACTTTCCTGTAAAATTAGGAAAAATGCGCCCCCCGCAGTTATCGAACTACATTTGGATTTAGGTGCAGATAGAATCCTGGATAATTTATTCCCGGCCAGCACCGAGTTTGATTTTATTCGCTTTGCCATAACCTGTTTAACTGGCGGCGATATAAGTGAATTCGATCCAAAGAATTTCACTTTTAAACCGGAGTCGATTTTTTACCAACATAATGCAAGTTTGGAAATTATATGACATTTTCTTTGTTTGAATTCAACCTAGCGCTTCGTGATATTAATGGGCAGTTGATTATTCAAATTTCATGTTTGAGCAAACCTCTTTATTCTGGCCGGCAATGCCGTGAGTTTGTTCAAACTTAATATAGATAAGGAGAACACGATGAATAAAAACCCAAAGGTGCTGTTTATTTATCCCGGATATATTGTCGGAGAGCAACCCTTATGCGTTCAATACCTGATTGCGGGGTTGAAGAAAATTGATATAGAAACACGGTTGTTTCATCTGACACCATATAGAAAACGTCCCTATTTCGGCGACCCACACAGAATAATCAGAAGAGAGTTTATGCGCGTTTTGCATGATTTTCAACCCGACATCGTTGGTATTTCAACAATGACCATTAACTTTGCAACGACCCGGGAAATGTGTAAATGGGTCAAAGACTACAATTCTAAAATTATCACAATTCTTGGCGGCATTCATCCAACTATTGAACCTGAAGGCTCCATCAAAGAAAAAAATGTTGACATGATTTGTGTTGGGGAAGGCGATGAGGCTGTTCCGGAGCTTCTCGAAAAGATGCGATCCGGCATCGACTACACCGACACGGCGAGCTTTTGGTTCAAGAAAGATGGCGAGATCATCAGAAATGAACCCAGACCGCTGGTACAGGATTTGGATTCCTTGCCATTTGCGGACCGCGACTGTCTCGAATCCGAATATATGGATGCGGAACTCTTTGGCGTGAACATGCATGCCACGCGCGGCTGCCCGTATCCTTGTACTTATTGTCAAAATAAATTTCTGATGGAATTGTACAAAGGGAAGGGTTCGTTTTGCCGCTACCGCTCATATGAAAACATCTTTGCAGAGCTGGATGAATTGATAACAAAATACAAGATCAAGAATATCTCTTTCTCCGACGAGACCTTTTCTTTGAACAAGAAATGGCTTTACGGATTTCTAAAGGAATACAAGAAGCGGTTTGCTCTGCCGTTCGTTTGTCAGACCAGGCCGGATCTCGTGGATCGGGAAATGTTACAGGCCATGAAGGATGCGGGGTGCCAGTTTATCAACATGGCAATTGAGTCCGGCAATGAGCAACTCCGCAAAAATGTTCTTCATCGCAATATCAGCAGAGAGAAAATGGTCGAAGCATTCAGGGTTGCGCGAGAGGTCGGCATTCAGACAGGAGCTTACAACATTATCGGTATTCCCGGTGAAACCATCGAGAACGTTTGGGAAACCATCGACATAAACCAGGAAATTAACGCCGACCGGATTTTTTGTACCGTCTTTATGCCTTTCAAGGGTACGTCACTTGGAGAAGAAATGCTGAGTGACGAAAAGAACATTCTCATGCCGGTGGAAGATGCTGAGATTTACTACAGCACCATAACCGTTAAACATAAAATTTTGACACCGAGACTGCTTTTGGGCTATCAGGGCTTCTTTGATTACTATGTTCGGTTAAGCAAAAAATTCCATTTTGCGGTTCATGGTCTCAGGTATTTCTATCAACTTCTGCCGCCGGTTCACAAAGCAGGAGGCATTGTCAGGGCTATCAGAGAAATGGTTATTGAGTCCGTTTATCATGCAAAGAGATTCTTGCCAACGCCCGGTGGCTTTTACATGAAAAGGTTATAGCTGTTCATCAATGCCTGAAATAGAAACTACAAACCCTCTCGTTTCAATCGCGATTGCATCCTATGATAGATGTGCTGTCTTGGCGGATACAATTCGTCAATTGTACCGGCAAACCTATGAAAACATAGAGGTTGTTGTTGTAGACAGCAGTCCCGGCGATTCTCTTGAACTGATTGTTCGGGAAGAATTCCCTGAACTCAAGCTGATCAGGATGCCGCAGCAATCATTCTATACGGCCGCCATAAATATTGCCATTGCAAATTGTTCCGGCAAATATGTCTTGCTGCTGGACGATGATTCCTTTCCGGGTTTTAATTGTATTGCCCGTGCTGTTTCAGAAATGGAAAATGAAAACCAGACCGGAATCATCGCTATGGGCATTTTGAATTATGATACTTTTTATAATGAAAAGACATATCTGGCTTCAAATGTGTCTGAGGATCATCAAGGTCAGGAGATTTTTAGTTTTTCTGGATGCGGTGGGTTTATACGTAAAGATCTATTTATTAAATACGGCCCGATTCCTCAATCCAGTAATGAAAACCTACCTGAATTACATGTGTGTATGTGGGGGTGGAATGAAGGCTACAAAATAAAAGCATTTAAAGACATATTCGTATTTCATCGATTGTCGACAGCAGGGAAACCAGCCGAGCACCGGGGCTCTAATTCAGCGTTACTTTCTTCCGCGAAAGCCGTTGGACTTTATTTTGTTCGTTATTATCAGAGCAAAGAAATGTTGAGAAAAATTTTGATGTGGTATTGGGCCTTATGCAACGGTGTTGTTGTACAAAAGAATTTTTCATACTTGAATTCGCTTTTTTCTTTTTTGCTTGAACTGCCTGAAACATGGAAAGGGAGAAAAGGATTTTCGAAAGATGTGACTGATAAAGCTCGTGTCCCAAACCATTTTCGTGGTATTTAGCGTGAGCAGGGTGATATGGCAAGAGTCCTAATTATTAGAACCGTAAAGGCGGAGCTGATTCCATCTTTAGTACAAAAGTGGAAAACACAGCTCCAGGATGTGTCTTTTGATATTTTGACACACTATGGTCAGACCAATGTTGGTTATTACAAAAATAAGTTTAAGAACATCTTTATTTATAAGGCAGTTAAGGATTTCTACGTTCATCATTTAGGCTTGGATTTACTAAAAGAGCTTAGAAGAAATAAGTATGATGTTGTTATTTTTCCACATCGGGGACCGGATTATCAAGGTTTTGCGAATGTGATCGTGCTGGTGTTGAGCATGGGTAGTAAACATATTGCACACTGTGGGCTGGATGGCAAACTTGAGTATATTGACAAGTCTATTGTCCTGAAGTTAGCTGCGGAAGTTTTGATAACGGCCGTTTTATTTGTTGTTATGATTCCAGTAAGTATTCTGTTTTTTGCTTCCTCCTGGCTTTTTAAAAGTAGAGTGCGTTGAAAGAGCTTCCGCAGACTCTCAATAATTTACAAAAGTAAAACCCTTAAATTTTCCAAGAATTAATATGATGAAATCTATTTTAATAATTGGTGGCGGTGAGTTAGGCATTAATCAGGTGAAATGGGCAAAAGAGGTTGGTTTTCATGTTATTGTCACCGACTATAACCCCGAAGCGCCGGGCTTTAAGGCCGCCGATTTAGGTATACAAATAGCTGGAGATGACATCCGTGGCCTGATTGCATTCGCGTTGCAAAATACTGAAAAGTATAACATCGTTGCAGTTTACTGCGGCAATGATTTCGGCTTGCTCTCTGTTGCAGCCGTTTCCAGAGTGTTAAAAATTCCATGTTTGCCGCTGGAGGTGGTGGTAACAAGCATGGACAAAGTGCTCATGAAGAATGTGTGGGAAAAAGCAAATGTAACGACCCCGCTATCTCGGGAAATTTACTCATTTAGTGATCTTCAGTCCACCGCTAAAAGCTTTGGCTTCCCGGTCATCGTGAAGCCGCTGGACAGTTCAGGAAGCCGGGGCGTTTCACGTGCCGAAAACCAGGCGGGATTGAAGCCGGCTTTTGACGAAGCCTGCCGGTTTTCAAAAAATAATCGGGTGATCGTAGAGCAGTTTATTCAAGGGTTTGGCTGCGACGTAAACGGCTTGTTCCATGATGGTAAATTCCATCGCTGCGGTATGATTGATCGATTCTTTACGCCGCCACCATTTTGCGTTCCGCTCGGTACGCTTTCGCCAACAACACTGTCTGAAAATATTCAGGATCAGGTTTTTACGCTTTTCGAAAATGCTGCCCGCGCACTGGATATTGATTTCGGTCCGGTTAAGGGGGATATTATTTTAACGGACAACGGACCTTATATTATTGAAATCTCACCTCGATTTCATGGCGATATTGATATATCAAATACCATTCCTTTGTCTACAGGAGTTAACCCGGTAAAAGCATTTTTTAAAGTATTGTATGGTAAACAGGATATCACCGCAGACATCAAAAAAAGCCAAAACCGCGTTGCAGGTTATCGCACTGTAGTAGCGGATGCCGGCAAAGTTGTCAAAGTGATTGGGGAGCAGGAAGTCAAAAAAATACCAGGTGTTGAGAGTATTTTATTGCGCAAGTCAGAAGGCGCTGTGATTCATAATTTAAGAAATAATACAGACGTACCGGCTTACATTATTGCCAGCGCTGATAATCAGCAAGCCCTTGAAGATGTGTTCAAAGAAGCGATGCAGACCATAAAATTTGAAGTAGAAAAGTAGGTGAAGATGAGCGAAGATTGTCGTTGTCCCGTTTGTACTACGACGAGCGAAAATATTGTTGTGGATATGGGGGATTGTCAGGTTTTTTATGCCGGTGAGTTCCGGGACGTGGGTATTAAAAAAGCATTTTGTGAATCATGTAATCTGATTTTTGCCGTAAAACTCCCGCAAGCCTATGACGTGTCCCAATATTATCATGAGCGTCCGGTTTTAGAAAAGTCGTCCACAAATGTGGCGTATGCAAAGGAAGTTGATAAAAACAGCCCGATGGTCATTGAATACATTGCCAGAGCAAAGTATCTGGAAAAACAATTTATTGAGAATTGCAACCTTAATGGTGGTGCGCGAAAAGTGCTTGATATCGGCTGTTCCAATGGTGAATTTCTGATGCCTTTTTTGGAAGTAGGCTGGCAGCCTTACGGCGTAGAGCCGGGCGCCACCGCTGAAATCGCCGCGTCAAGAGGCATTGAAACTTATCGTGGTCTTTTTGATAGCTCGATTTTTGAGTCATCCCAATTTAATTTGGTCACCATGATGCACGTTCTGGAACACACCGAAGCGCCCGGCAAAGTTCTTAGCCAAATAAATGAAATTTTATGCGATGATGGCTTGCTTTATATTGAGGTGCCGGACACGCTATCCATAATGTCCGGGAAAAGCTCCCCTGAGCGAAAGCATTTTTGGGATTTATACAACAGCGAGCACTTGCTGCATTTTTCGTTTTTTAGTCTCGCAAAGCTTCTAAAAGATTCCGGTTTCCGAATTCTGGATATGTCCAGAATTCACTACAATGTAAATGCCGAGTGGGATGAGATTGGCATACTTGCTCAGAAAGCCCCCGGCAGCGAACAGGTTGATTCTGATCGGCTGATTACTCTGCGGCAGGCTAAGTTTAATTTCGAGGCAATTCAGAAATTTTCCGCTTTTAAGAATTCATCACAAAAAAATCTTGAAGAAAAAATTGCAGGAAAAAAGGTTGCGGTTTATTGCGCCGGCTGGCATACAACTTGTGTTTTACCCGGCTTCTTTGGCTTTCAATTGGACAGCCCTGAAGCATACATCGACAAAGATGAGGCCAAGCAAAATAAATCACTACTGACGTATAAAATTGTTTCCCCCAAAGATATTCCCACGCTTGATGTTGATGCAATATTGATTTCAAGTTCCGATTGGGAAGATGAAATATATACGGAATTAAGAAGCCATGTAGCTTCCGGAATTGAAGTCATTAAAATTTACTCAGAGTAAATCTTATGGATGAAAAAATTATACTGGTCGATTCAGACCTTGAAGCGCAGGCAGAAAAAATGCGCCGCTATATTTTAAAAATGATTTATGATGCCGGTTCCGGCCACCCCGGTGGTTCACTATCTGCCGTGGAAGTACTGGCCTATTTGTACGAGAAAGAGTTGAATTTTCAGCCGAGTAACCCCGAGTGGACTGAACGCGATCGATTCGTGCTTTCCAAAGGGCATGCATGCCCGACTTTATACGCTGCTGCGGTGACCTGCGGCATAATAAATGTGGAAGACTTGAGCGGGTTCAGAAAGATTGGCGCCGCGCTGCAGGGGCATCCGGATGTAAGGAAAACACCCTGGGTTGAAGCCAACACCGGTTCGTTGGGACAAGGTTTTTCCGTCGCAATTGGAATGGCTATGGGACTGCAGCACAAAAAATCCCACGCTCGCGTTTACGTTATGCTGGGAGATGGCGAATTGCAGGAAGGCGAAGTTTGGGAAGGCGCTATGTGTGCGGCGCATCACAGACTCTCCAATTTGTGCGCGATTATTGATTACAATAAAATGCAAAGCGATGACTTGAATGAAAATATCATGCAGTTCGAGCCATTGAAGCAAAAATGGGATGCGTTCAACTGGCACACAATTGAAATCGACGGCCATGACTTCAACCAAATCAAAGCAGCATTTAGTTCAGCAAAAAGTGAAGCGGGTAGGCCGACTGTTATAATTTCGCACACAATTAAGGGCAAAGGCGTTTCTTATATGGAAGGGTCACCGGCCTGGCATGGCAGCGTCAAACTTCGTAAGAATGAAACGCTTTCCGCTTTAAAAGAACTCAATGCGCCATCTCATGAATTAGAGGAAATTGCATAATGGCAACTCAAACGATTGAAGCGCCACAGTTAATCGGTACATCAGGGGAATCTCTGCGAGAGGCTTTTGGGAAAACTCTGGTCAATCTTGCCGACAAGTACCAAAACTTTGTTGTGTTAGATGCCGATGTTGCCGGCGGCACGGGGATTCATCATTTCCGCAAACATAAGCCGGAAAG
>JAJDAE010000101.1 GCA_029262035.1 Candidatus Zhuqueibacterota bacterium | reverse complement strand
AGGACTTTCTAACAAAACAGCTGTTGCACTGTCTGTATCAACATCAATATCATTACCCAAAATACCGGGAGCTTGGACGTTTAGACTATCATCTTCATTGATTTGAAATAGATCGTTTACAGCTTTCAGGCTATCTTGCGCCAGAGCCAGACCGGGGGTTGTTATTAGACATATTATAAAAATATGAGGGGAGAAGTAACGTCGCAGGGTACATGTATTCAATATTCTATTTCCGTAAGTCGTGTGAAAACCTGAAATAATTTTGAGCCGTGTCACTATTTACATGTGTAGATTCCCCGTCTAAACAGTCTGAAATAGTACCAACAAAAAAGCCAAATAGCAGACGTGCTATTTGGCTTTTTTTAAAATCAAAGCAGGGCGAACGATGGTTCACCCTTACAAGTTACCCCTTCAAAACCTGTACAATATCCGTCACCATTTTCTTGGCGTCACCAAAAAGCATCATGGTTTTATCATCGTAAAACAAAGGATTATCTTCACCTGCAAAACCTACGGAAAGGCTACGTTTCACAATCATAACCGAACGCGCCTGATCTGCGTTTAAAATAGGCATACCAAACAGGGCGCTATCTTTTTTAGTGCGGGCAACAGGGTTAATCACGTCGTTCGCACCAATCACCATAACCACGTCCGTATTCTGAAAATCGTCATTGATGGTTTCCATTTCAACCAATTTTTCATATGGAACATTGGCTTCAGCCAGCAGCACGTTCATGTGTCCCGGCATACGACCGGCAACGGGGTGGATTGCATAACGGACATTCAGTCCCCGGCTTTCCAGCAGCTCTGACATTTCGCGCAATACATGTTGAGCCTGCGCGACTGCCAAACCATAGCCCGGAATAATAATTACAGATTGTGCATTATCCAGCATCACAACGGCATCCTCAGCGGTGTAACGGGTTACCGTTTTCTTTTCTCCATCTGCACCGGCAGCAGCACCGCCATCGCTTCCAACTGCTCCAAACAGAACGTTGGCCAATGACCGGTTCATGGCTACACACATAATATTTGTTAGAATTAAACCGGATGCGCCAACCAGCGCGCCGGCAATAATCAAAATATTATTCGAAATAACAAAACCAGTAGCAGCCGCTGCAAGTCCTGAATAGGAGTTCAGCAAAGAAATAACCACCGGCATATCTGCACCACCGATGGGAATCGTAGATGTTATACCAAGAATAGCAGCTAAGGCAAGAATCCCCATTACCATAGTGACATTAGATGGGTCCATACAAAACAATGCACCAAGCGCTATAGAGCCCAAAACCAATACGGCGTTAAAAAATCGTTGCCCGGCAAAAGTTATTGGGGCGCCTTTCATAATACCCTGCAATTTTGCAAAGGCAATTAAACTACCCGTAAATGTTAGCGTGCCAATGAATATGCTGAGTCCAATTGTTGCCAGCACACTCACTTCCGGTGCTGCGCCGTGAAAGTACTCAGAAGAAGCAACCAGTGTAGAAGCGCCGCCGCCAAGTCCATTGAAAAGAGCTACCATTTGCGGCATTTCAGTCATCTGAATCTTCTTGGCTATAATAACACCAATCGCGGAACCGATGAGAAGCCCTACAATGATATAGCTAAAATCGAGAATTTTTTGATCGAATAAAGTCACAGCTACGGCTAAAAGCATCGCCAGCATCGCCAGAGAATTTCCACGCCGGGCTGTTTTCGGTGAGCCGAGTTTTTTCAGACCCAGAATAAACAGGATAGCTGAAAGTAAATAAACTAAATTTGTAATCGTTACCATTTAAACAGTTCCTTCCTTATTTTGAGTCTTTATTTTTAAACATTTCTAACATGCGATCGGTTACCAAAAATCCGCCAACCACATTAATAGTTGCAAAAACTACAGCTACAACGCCGAGAATAACAGCAAGCTGATTATTTCCCACGCCGGTACTTAGCAGCGCGCCAACAAGTGTAATTCCCGAAATTGCATTTGAACCTGACATCAATGGTGTGTGTAACAATGGCGGCACTTTGGTTATAACCTCAAACCCAATAAATACCGTCAGAACGAAAATATAAATTGATACTAAAACAATACCCATCATTATGCTTGCTCCTAACTAAAATTCTTTTTAACCATTTCATTAATAATCTCACCATTATGCGTAATACATGCATTTTTGACAATTTCATCTTCAAAGTCCAGCTCACCATTTTGGAAAGCATGTTTAAACAGAGTTGTTACGTTTTTTGAGTGCATCTGGCTGGCGTGCGTTGGTAATTCCCGCGCCAAATTCACCTTACCAAAAACCGTGACACCGTATTTTTCAGTTACCTTGTTCGGCTCAGAAAGCTCGCAGTTACCGCCTTCTGCCGCAGCCAAATCCACAATAACGGAACCTGGTTTCATCAGCTTAACCATTTCATCCGTCACCAGAAGCGGCGCTTGCTTGCCAAAAATCTGAGCAGTACAAATCACCACATCAACTTTAGGCAACCGCGCTCCAATTGCTTCTTGCTCCTTTTTTAGAAATTCATCCGACTGCTGCTTTGCGTAGCCGCCAGTGGTTTCAGCATCTTCCGGCATCTCCATTTCAACGAAAGTGCCGCCCAGACTTTCAATTTGCTCCTTAACAACCGGCCTCGGGTCAAAAGCTTCAACTCTGGCGCCAAGACGCTTTGCTGTGGCAATGGCTTGCAGCCCGGCTACACCGGCTCCAAGAATAAGTACATTGGCCGGAGGAATTGTGCCGGCTGCCGTCATCAAAAGCGGAAAAAACTTCGTAAGATGATCCGCCGCAATAAGAACAGCTTTATAACCTGCTGCCGTCGCCATAGAACTGAGAACATCCATACTTTGTGCCTTGGTGATTCGGGGCAGATATTCCATAGCGAAAGTTGTAATTTTGTGTTTCTGCAGCATTGGGATTAACTCAGCATGCTTCTGCGGCGGCAGTGAGCAAATCAAAACCGTTCCGTCTTTAAGAAGTTCTATTTCATGTTTTTTAAGCTGCGGGTGAACTTCGGGAGCCTGGAACTTAATTACTGCTTCAGCCACCTGGTATAAATCTTTGGCATCTGAAATTATCTCAGCGCCAGCCTGTTTAAATTCATCATCCAAAAAATTTGAATCTATACCCGCGCCGGTTTCAACAAAGACTTCATGCTCATCTCGTTTTAACTGAGAAACCATCACTGGCACTACAGCTACTCTGCCTTCACCAGATGATATTTCTTTGGGAATTCCAATTTTCAATTTCTCCTCCTTTTATTGAGATTACTTTTTTTCAGTTTTATCAAATCAGATTTCAAAATCATTCAAATAATATGCCAATTAAAATCAACTTTTATTGACAACATAAGTTCTTAATTTTACTTCTCTTAAAATAATAAATATTTTACACCCGATGACACATTTCTTATTTATAAGAAAAAACCGAAACGATTTATTTTATATAAGAAAAATTATAGCCGGGAAATATAACGATTAAGGCAGGCAGTGTCAAAGAAAATTATTATAAAATATTATAATTTTTATTCATTTTCATTATGTATCGGATTATCGATTGAATATGACATTAGTGCATGGGAGAAAACATTATCCGCGAATTTCAACAACAAGTTGAATTTCACGTAGAATACCAGCCACTTTGAGACACTCAGCAAACTTGCCCGAGTAAACCGCAGCCTTGCCTTTTTGGTGTGCTTCAAGTGTAATTTTAGAGGCTTTCAAAAGTGAACATCCCGTAGCTTTTTGCACTTGTAGGATAACCTCATCAAATGAATGTTCTTCATCGTTGAATAACAGCACCTTCCAGGGTGTATCTATTTTGGTCTTATCTTTAACTTTTTTTCCCTTTTGGGGAATCGATTCAATGCTCATCACTCGTTCCGGTTATTTTATCCACTATTTTTTTATTCGATTTTGGAAAAGCATAATTTGGCAACTCAGCAGGTGTAACCCAGCGCCAATTTAGTTTTGCTTCAGGCTGCCCGGACACAAATTCACAATCAAAAGCATAAAGCGTTATTTTGAAATGTGTATAAGCATGTTTTATATTTAAAAATAGAGTTTTAACTTTAATCTGCAAACCAAATTTTTTCTGAATTTCCCGGGCAACACAGTTTTCGAGAGATTCTCCAGCTTCCTGCTTGCCTCCGGGAAATTCCCAAAGTCCCCCCAACAAACCTTTAACAGGCCGCTGATCGATAAAAATTTCTCCCTTTCGATGAATAATCCCTACAGCTATATTATAGTGCGGCCTTTCAACTGAAACTTTTTTTATTGGCAGCCATTCAGGATTTTCTTTGGCCAATTTTACTGCGCAACAAAAACTTACCGGGCACAATTCGCATTTCGGGTTGCGGGGTGTGCAAATCAAAGCGCCCAACTCCATCATAGCCTGATTGAAATCTGAAGCATGCCCTGTTGGCAGCAACTCAGCAGCAATTTCAGCGAATTTCTTTTTAACAGCAGTGGAAGCTATTGGCTCAGAAATCTTGTTAACCCGCGCAAGTACCCGGTACACATTGCCATCCACCACCGGCACGTCTTCACCAAAAGCAATGCTCGCCACAGCTGCTGCCGTGTAAGGCCCGATACCATAAATCTTAATAAGTTCTAAATAGTTATCGGGTATTTTACAATCATAATCCTTTACAACTTCATTAGCGGCTTTATGTAAATTCCGCGCACGGGCATAGTACCCAAGCCCCTCCCATTGCTTAAGGACATCGTCTAAAGGAGCTTGCGCTAAAGCGGGTAAATCCGGGAACCTTTCCAAAAACCTGTTGTAATATGGTATAACAGTGCCTACTTGAGTTTGTTGCAACATCACCTCCGATATCCAAATTTTATAAGGGTTGTTTGTTTTTCTCCAAGGCAGGTCACGACTATTTTCGTTGTACCACGCAAGAAGTTTTTTTGAAAAAGTTGATTTTCTTTTTTTAAAGTTATCAGACATTTACTTGAAATCTTATCATAATTTTTGTATATTTTTTCCTCAAAGGATGAATCAAGCCAAAACAGGAGCATGGAATGAAACAGTACTACTTTACTGAAAAGGGATATGAAAAACTCAAAGTTGAAATCACCAAACTTGAAAAATTCATAAAAAAAGATATCGCACAGGAAATCGGTACTGCACGCGAACACGGTGACTTAAAAGAAAATGCCGAATACGCAGCTGCAAAAGATAAACAATCTACCTATATGGCGAAATTGGGTCAACTTCAAGAACGCTTCATGAATGCCTCGGTAATTCGTAAATCAGACTTACCCGAAGACACCGTCACACTTGGCAAAGTTGTTAAAATTCTGGATATGAATTCTAAAAATGAAATCCAATATACGATTCTTGGTGAGGGCGAAACTGATATTGATAAGGGTATTATCAGCTATTCATCCCCCCTGGCCAAAGGTCTTATTAATCACAAAAAAGATGATGAAGTTGACGTCACCTTACCCGTTGGCGTTAAAAAATTTAAAATCCTCTCAGTAGATTTTTTTGAAGATTAGACATTCCATAAATTAGATCAAAAAAGGAAAGACAATACTCCACCAGTTGTCTTTCCTTTTTTATATTCCACCCCTTACTTTTCTCTTCTTTGCCGCATTCCTTTTAATCTTGAGAATCGCAGTTTGCATCGTTTTTTTTAATGTTGCATCGGTTTCAGTTTTGATTTTTTCTACAAGATACTGCCGAGAGTTGTCTTTTCCAAACTCGCCGAGCAGATAAATACCTTCCCACTTGTCGGCAAATTTTTCTCGTTCGGCGAACATAATCAATCGTCGGTCTGAATATTCTTTGTGCGACTTCAAATAACCCTGCCGTAAAAGATAAATTCTACGTGCCACCAATTTTCGGGTAAAGTCATCTTCACACACGTCATAGATTTTTTCGAGAAACTCTATTTTGCCGGTGCTTAATTGCTGTTTGAACAAACGAAAAATTTCATGGCTGAGCCATTGCTTTTTATTGGGATGCTTGAACTCAAAAACATCCAACTGCTCCAATATTCTTTCATTATAAAAATCTGAAACAGGGTTTTTGTATAGTTTGCTCTTTTTAATTCTTCTTTTACTTTTAAATAATTTCTGAAAAAACATCTATGCCCTTTGCTTCGTAAATTCTGTCAAAACAATTAACTCTCCCGCAGTTCTTTGTAAAAATATGATACCAAGCCACACATCATACCCAAAAATCCGAAAATCCCAAAAATGACATTGATCGGAATCAGGTCGGAAAGCCAACCCGTAGCGCCGGTGGTTATGGCGGTTACGCCGATCACGCTCATATTTAGAAGGCTAAATACGCGGCCAAGCTGTTTAGAGTCCACCCACTCCTGAATCATTGAAACCCTGGTTACGACAATATACGGAATTCCAAGTGCATGGAAAACGATTAATGCCATAAATAACGGCAGGCTCTCACACCAGTAGGCCAACATATAAGTGACGCCGTCAAATATTAATCCTAAAATCAACAAACGCCCCTTATTTAAAATCCGGTTATGGTAATTTATCAAAATTGCTCCGATCACCATACCGAGGCCGAGGCATGACTCCACCAAAGCATAACTCATGGCATCTTTATGCAGAATTTCTCTAACAAAAATTGGCGTACCAACGATTGCCGGACCCATAATAAAAAAATTATTGATTGCGGTCAATCCCAATAAAAAGCGCACTTTTTTATGTTGATGCACAAATCGAATAATTTCAAAGAAATGCGCCTTAAATTCGGAAGTGCCCGATTTAATCGGATTAATATTTTTATACCGGATAAAAAGTAACGCCGTCAGCGAAATGAAAAAAGTCAGCGCATCGAAAGAAAAGAGATGTGCAACACCGACAGTTCCGATCAATCCGCCGGCAATTGCCGGTCCCAGCAGAATAGCCGCAAAATTGGTCGATTGAATAATCGAGTTGGCTTTCAGCAACTTGTCTTTTTCAACAATGTCGGGCACAAAGGCATCTCGGGCTGGATTGAATACGGTTGAAAAAGTCGCCAGGGTAAATGACACACAGAAAATAATACCAATGTTGATGATACCTAAAAAGTAAGTCACCGGCAAAACCAGGACAACCAGACCCCGGAAAATATCCGCACTCACCATCAGTTTTTTGCGATCATACGTGTCCACGAGGATACCCGCAAACACACCGAAAATCAGCATGGGGAGGTACGATACCATCGCTACAATACCCATAATTGAGTTCGAGCCGGTCAGCTCCAGAACCAGCCAGAGCAGGCCAATTGTATACATGCTGTCACCAATCTGCGAAACTACCTGCGCGATAAAAAGAAAGTTAAAACTCCGATTTTTGGGTAGGAATTTGAGCATTTATGGGCTAAGCCATTCTCTCAGAATCTATCAATTCCGGATAAATTTAATACTTGGTTTGATTGAAAAGTTAAAACACAACGTAGAGATTTCGGGGATAAAAACAAAGGCTTTAATAAGGACTTCCCGGTAACAGATAAACTAAATTCTGAAAAATTGAGTGGAAAATAATTCAAAATATTATTCGCTTGAAGTGAAGCACTTCCCTAATATGCAAGGAGAAACAATACCTGAATGACTGTTTTGAGATGCCCGAATAGACTCCAGGCTGTTTATTTAGTTTTCGGAACAGAGGGAGAAGACAAAAAAAACCGAAGGCTCAACAAATGAAAAAATCAGCAAAAGTCACAGCTATCAATGACTATTTCATTGATATATAAATTGGCACCCAACTGAACACTTTAAAGGCTTACTGTTTCTACACAAAAAACCCGAAATGATTATTGAAACTATACAACAACCTCCTCTGATTTTTTCAGAGAGGCATCATTTACTCATCAACCTGAAAACTGCTCAAGCACTTTCCCTAATTCATCCGCCTGGCCGGCAAGTCCCGATGCAACCTCCTTAACCGTTGATGCAAAGTCAGTGGTTTTTTTAGCAGCCTCCTTAACAGTGGCGATTCTTTTTTCAACATTTTTTGACCCTTCTGCAGCATCGGCAATATTGGTACTGATCTCCGCTGTCGTTACATTTTGCTCTTCAACTGCACTGGCAATTATCGTAGCAATATTATCGACTTGCGAAATTGTGTTGCTTATTTCAGCAATTGAAGCTACAGCCTGGGTAGTGGCAGCCTGAATTGATTCAATTTCTGTGGCAATTGACTCCGAGGCATCTCTTGTTTCTTTAGACAATTCTTTAACCTCAGCAGCTACTACGCGAAACCCTTTGCCAGCATCTCCTGCTCGCGCAGCTTCAATAGTTGCATTTAATGCAAGCAAATTGGTTTGACCGGCCACTCCGGTAATAAGGTCGGTAATGCCGTCAATTCTTGCAGAAACCTCGGATAATTCAGTCATGTGGGTACTGCTTTTATCAACCTCACCCACGGCCTCTTTTGCAACTCGAGTCGACTCCGTAACCTGTTTACCAATCTCATTGATGGCTAATGACAGTTCATTCGTGGAATTGGCCACAGAATCAACGCTACGAGCGGTATGGTCTGAAATCGTGGCAACAGTAATTGCATCTTCGGATGTTTGGGCAGCAGCTCCAACCAATCCATCGGCTGCGGCATTGAGTTCTCCGACAGTCTCGGTCATCATTTCAACCGCACCATTTAATGAACTCTGAAAGTCTTGTTGCAACTGTTTTCGCTCTTCTTCTGCTTTTTCCAGGGCATGCGCCTGCCGTTCCATTCCTTCGCTGGCGGCGTTTATTTGTCTCGCACCCAGCAAGAAGGAGCCTAACATGCCTCGCGTTAACACCTTTCTGTAGAATTTGCCTTCACTGGCTGCCATGAGCGCAGCGCCAGCCTCCCGTACAAACGCATCGGCGATATCCAACGACCTGTTTATACTCAAACAGACATTGTTGACTTCATCATGCTCCGGCAGTCCGATAAGCCTGGCTTCTAAATCCCCTTTTGCCGAACTCGCACAAACCTGACTTATTTTTTTTATCCATTCACGATAGAGCTTAAGTTCTTCTTTTTCGCTCATGTCTTTTTTCATTATTCAATTCCTTTTCAAATTTTTGTGGCTCATCCCTAAATACTAAAAACAAATTCGTCGTAAGAAACCCCTTGATTCTCCAATGTATCTACAAGTACTTGCGTTGAAGCTTGAACTTCCTCTCTCTTGTTAGCCTGCTTCTTTTCCTCTGCCAAGAGTGCTGCATAAATTGGCTTAATGAGCTCCACCGATTTACGTTCCGGTACCCGCCGGTTTGAGTGATAACTGATGATGTTATTGTTGTCATCAAATGTTGGCGTAACATGTGCAAATACCCAATAATGGTCACCATTCTTACACATATTAATTACATAAGCAAAAATTTCTTTTCCGCTGGCAATTGTATCCCACAATAGATTAAACACACAACGCGGCATATCCGGGTGGCGGATAAGATTGTGCTGCACGCCAATCAGTTCGTGCTCCTCATAGCCTGCGATTTCCATAAAAATGTCGTTAACGTAGGTCATTTCCCCTTTTAGATTGGTCTTACTCACTATAATATCGTCTTCGGAAAAAAAACGTTCAATGCCTGTAGGACGAATATCTGTTCTTACCATCTTGCACCTTTCTTGGTTGATTTAGTTTAATTGAGATTTATTACCCCAATTAGTATCGTTACAGAAATCAAAATAGTTGAACTAAAACCGCACTTTTTTGTCTTTTTTAACATTATAGAACTTGGGATAGGGGAAACAGGAGATCTGAAAAAAATCAAGATAGAAGCTATAATATATTTATGACTGCATTGAGATCTTTTCTTATAAAATTGATCATATTAAGCCACAGGCATACACTCATTTAAAGTTAAATTGTAGTTCCCATCTTAAAGCTCAGCTTCAATTTTTATATCAATTTCAATAGTAGGTGGATTTATTTTTGTGCGGTAAACTAAAATCTCGACACCTGCGGCATAAGCTTTTTGAAGCGTAGCAGCATATTTCGGATCGATTTTCGTGGCTGGCTTAAAACTGTTACAGTCGCCTCGATTAACTAAAAACAGCATTACAGCTCTGTGCCCACAATCAACCACTTTCATCAACTCGTTCAGGTGCTTCAAGCCACGCTCAGTGACTGCATCCGGGAAAAGTGCAATACCGTCTTCCTCCAGTGTCACATTTTTTACTTCCACGTAGCAGTGGCGGTCATCTTCTTTCAATAAAAAATCTAAGCGGCTGTTATCACCCCACTTTGCTTCCGGTTTTATTGAAGAATATTCGGCCAACTCAGGGATGATTTTGGCTTGTAGAGCCTCTTTAACCAAACGGTTCGGAACGAGCGTGTTTACACATGCCCAGATTTTGTCCACACGCACCAATTCCCAGGTGTAGGGCAGTTTTCTTTTTGGGTTATCACTTATGGAAAGAATAACCTTGCTCCCCGGTTCAGCCAAACCCAGCATACTTCCGGAGTTGGCGCAGTGGGCGGTTATAGTCTCGCCGCTGTCCAATTCAATGTCGGCGAGAAAGCGCTTGTAGCGTTTGATTAATTTTCCGGTGAAAAGGGGTTTGGGGAGGTTCAAAATTTACTTCAATTCCTTAATGCATTGTATTAAAAACTAATCAAGGGAAAATGTTATTTTTGCTATAGTATCATTATCAACTGTAACAACACCCCAATCATTATTAAAACGCGGATCATCACTAATATGCCAAATATAGTAATGTCGTTTAGAGTTCGGGCGAACAGGGCCAACCTGATAATCAGCCATAATTGATTTTACTTCGGTAAATGCCATTCCAACTTTAATTCTATTAAAATGCTTCAAAAATGTTTTTCGAGGTGTGAACGGTATCACATAAAATAGAGCGGCTATTATTAGCATACCAAAGTAAATTTTGTATGGTGACTCATGGCTCATCCAAATAAATAATGGGATATAAAATAAAGTCAATATAATTCCAAAGAAAAAATAAAACTTACCGCGAACGGGAACTGCTTCAACGATTTCAATTCCATATGCTATAGCAAAGAAAAGTACAAACATCACCACATTAAAATAAAACAAGATTCTCAATAACTTTTTTGACTTAGCCATATAATCCCTCAAATGCACTTTTATAAAATAAATACCGCAAAAAAGTATTTGCGGCGAAGCTCAATGTCTAAATCGAAATGATTTTCTGGGCGACTATCTATTCATAACAACATTTGACGGAATTCATTCAATCTCATCATAAAAACGCAGCGCCTTTAAATCGCGGATACCATCCACATGATACCGCAGATACACACGGACAAACTCATCCACCTGTTGTACGGCCGAGGAAGATTCTGCTGACGGTTGCAATTTTGAGATGTGTGTTTTTTGCAGAGAACGCAGCATTTTGATCGTCTCCATGTATAAACGCATCGAGGCTGTGCCCTGGTCAAGGCAATCGTCACAGATAAGCCCGCCAGCCATCAGATCAAATGAACAGGTGGTTTCGATTTTTTTACCGCAGCCGGTACAATTAAAAAAGTCCGGACGGAAGCCCATCAAATCGAAAACGTGAATTTGAAAAGCGCGAAAAATATTTACCGGTTGGCGTTCAGTATCATCCAGAGTTTTGAAAGCACTCAAAAGCAGACGAAATAATAACGGGTTGGCTTCCTGCCCTACTTCAAGTTGATTGGTTAGTTCACAGATTGCCATTGCCAGGGCGGTTCTATGCAAGTCCTCTTTGATGACCAAATAACTGTCGATGATTTCGGCCTGGCTTAGAGAATGCAGGTCACGATTTTCTTTATAATAAAAAATAATCGAGATATGATTCAGGATTTCTAACGTGCCGCCATAACGGCTCCTGGCGCTGCGGGCGCCTTTGGCAATTACTGAAACCTTGCCAAAGTCTTTACTATAAATGGTGAGAATTTTACTGGTCTCTCCCAGCGGAATACTGCGCAGGATAAGACCATCGGTTTTTTGTAAGGGCATGGTTAAACATGCAAGTATTTAAATGTAAATGTAATCAATCCCAGATAAATTGAAAGGCCGATAATATCATTAAAAGTTGTAATGAGTGGCCCCGTAGCGATGGCGGGATCTATGCCGGCTTTTCTTAAAACCAGAGGCACACTGGCGCCGATCACCGTGGCGTTCAGGATAACCAGCACCATTGAAAAGGCAAGGATAAAACCAAATGCCGGATCATTAAAAAACGCGACTACGGCAAATAAGAGCACACCGCAAACCGTTCCGTTAAACAGTGACACGAGGATTTCGCGCCCTAAACGTTGCAATGTTTTCCCCGGACTCAATTCACCCAACGCCAATCCGCGTACTACAATAGTGGCAGATTGAATGCCGGAATTACCGCCCATTGCCATCATGAGCGGGATAAAAAATGTGGCGATAAATATTTCTTTCAAGGACGCTTCAAATTGCTTCAGGATAAATGCAGCAGCCAGTTGGCCGATAAAACCAACAAGTAACCATGGCAAACGGCCAAATGAAATTTTAAAAACTGAGGTTTCGTGAATTTCTTCTTCATCGGCGATACCGGCCATTTTTTGCATATCCTCGCCGGCCTCTTCATGCATCACATCAACGATGTCATCGATGGTGATACGGCCGACTACTTTGCCATCTTTATCCACCACCGGCATGGAAACCTGATCATATCGCCGAAAAATATTAGCGACTTCCTCCTGATCTAAATCAACCGGAACACTGGCAATATCTGTAACCATTATGTTCTGCACTTTTTGATTCGATTTTGCCAGAAGTAATTCTTTTAGTGGAATAGAGCCTGCGAGATGTCCCTCAGAATCGGTGGCGTAAACATTATAAATTTCTTCAACTTCATCCGCTTTTGCACGGATTTCGCGAATGGCTTCATCCACAGAGACGCCGGAGAATACGGAAACAAACTCCTTCGCCATAATGCCGCCGGCGGTATCCTCTTCATGCCGCAATAACTCTTTAACTTCGCTGGAATCTTCTTCATCAATAGATTCCAAAACTTTCTCGGCAACATCGTCGGGCAATTCAGCGACAAAATCTGTGGCATCATCGGAGGGCATTTCGTCGACAATTTCAGAAATCCGCTCGTGGCGTAAGTCGGCAATTAATTTTTCACGGACGCTTTCATCAAACTCCATGATGACATCAGAGGCAGTATCCGCATCGAGCAGACTAAAAACATGTTTTCCGCTGGACTTCGACAAACCCTTAATAATGATGGCAATATCAGAAGGATGCTCATCGAAAAGAATATTCACAATCATTGAATCGTTCTTTTCTTCAGCGAGAAAGTTTATATCGTCGATTATATTTTTCAAATCGTTGTCATTCATAATCAGTCACTCAGTAAATTGCTCAACTCCACGAATTCATCAACTATTAATTCTTCCGGGCGTTTGCGCATGTCGAATTTTATTTCCCCCAACTTATGGGAAATTCCCGGAAGCTTTTGCAGCGACTTTCTCAACATTTTTCGCCGTTGGTTAAAAGAACTGCGGACGACGGCCCGAAACAATTCCATGTCCTTCACCTGGAATTCGGGAGCATTTTCAAAATCCCAATTAATCACAGATGATTCAACATCCGGTTTTGGCTTAAAAACATTCGGCGATACATGAAAGACCAATTGTGGTTTTGAATAAAACTGGCTAAACACAGAGAGAATGCCATAATCTTTTGTGCTGGGTTTGGCGACAATGCGCTGCCCAACTTCCCGCTGAATCATGAGCTGCAAATTCTTAAAAAA
This sequence comes from Candidatus Zhuqueibacterota bacterium, assembly GCA_029262035.1. Classification (GTDB taxonomy): domain Bacteria; phylum Zhuqueibacterota; class Zhuqueibacteria; order Oceanimicrobiales; family Oceanimicrobiaceae; genus JAJDAE01. The sequence continues at coordinate 25,717 of JAJDAE010000101.1, read as the reverse complement.
TTGGCGTACTTCAAATATTTTAAAAATTACCGGGCTGGTAATGTGATAAGGGATATTGCCAATAATCCGCAATGGGCGTTCGGAAAAATATGGTTCAAAGTCCATTTTTAGAAAGTCACCTTCCAGCAAGGTAAAGTTTTCAAGCATGGAAAATTGATTTTTTAATTTTTCAATCAGGTGCCGATCGATTTCAACGGCGATGAGATGTTTGCAATCTTCCACCAGATATTTCGTCAGAACTCCAAGCCCTGCACCAATTTCAATAACAACATCGTCCTTGGTGGCTGCAAAAGAATTTACAATTTTTCTGGCAACATTTTCATCTACCAGAAAATTTTGGCCGAGAGTTTGTTTGGGACGAAAATCAATCTTTGTCACACGCGCGCCTTTTCACCTAACCCGAATAGACGAATCGCATTTTCGGTCGTCGCGGTTTCAATTTCAGCAAGTTCAACGTCTTTAATTTCAGCCAATTTTTGAGCGATATAAATCACATGCGCCGGTTCATTGCGTCGGCCGCGTTTGGGCTCCGGCGACAAAAATGGGCAATCGGTTTCCAGGAGCAGCCTGTCAAGGGGAATCTCTTGAGCAACTTCAGGCAGTTTAGACTTTTTGAATGTGAGGTTGCCAGTAAATGAAATATAAAAGCCGAGTTCAAGAACCTCGGCTGCAATGTTAACATCTTCGGAAAAACAGTGAAAAACCCCGGTGAGTCCTTCAACTCCTTCGGACTTTAAAATCCGTAAAATGTCGGTTGCAGCCTCGCGATTGTGAATGACAATCGGCAAACCGATTTCCTTCGCGAAGTTAATTTGACGCCTGAACCCGGCCTCCTGAATATCCGGCGGACAAGTATCCCAGTAAAAATCCATACCGATTTCACCGATGGCAACCACTTTTTCCCGAGCAGCCAAATGGCGTAATTCCTCGAAGGAAGCATCCGTTAACTTGGCAGCATCTGTCGGATGAAATCCAACCGTCGCATACAGCTCAGCATATTTCCCCGCCAACTCAAGGCACGTTTTGCTGGTTTCCAAATCCGTCGCTATGTTGATAATTTTTTTGACGTCAGCATCAAACGCACGCTGTATTACATCGTCGCAATCTTCATCAAATTTATCGAAATAAAGATGGGCGTGGGTTTCTATAAACATGGTTAGTTCTCGGTCTAAAGCGGTCGGCTATTTTACTTTGGCGCCGGTTGCAATTTCATTTTCTACCGTGACGAGACTCATCTCACCGTTGGCGTCTTCTGCTGCGAGCAGCATGCCCTGCGATTCCAGACCACGGATTTTTGCCGGCTTCAAATTGGCAACAATCACCACACGTTTTCCAACTAAATCCTCAGCCGAAAATTTCTGTGCAAGGCCTGCAATGATCTGGCGCTTTTCCTCGCCGACCTCAACTTCTAAACGCAGCAGCTTGTCCGCTTTTTCTACCTTTTCCGCAGAAAGAACTTTCGCGATCCGCAAATCAACATTTTTAAATTCATCAAAAGAAATCAAATTACTTTTCCCCGTCTTTTCTTTTTTGCCGTCAGACTCAGGTTTCTTCTGCGAATCATTTAATCTTGCCATTTCTGCTTCAATCACACCATCTTCTATTTTTGTGAACAAAATTTCAGGTGGATTCAATTTATGTCCGGCAGCAACTTTGGGTTCTCCGGCAGTAGCCCAATTCTGGCCAGCAGCATCACCATTCAGGTTGAGTAACTTCCATAACTTTTCTGCCGAATACGGCATAAACGGAACCATCAGAATTGCCAGTGTCCGGGAAATTTGGATGCACATATTCATGGTAACACCGCATTTCACCTTATCGGTTTTAACCATGTGCCAGGGTTCTTTATCATTGAAATATTTATTGGCATCCCGCGCTACATCCATAAATGCTTTCAATGCCCGCCGTACTTCAAACTTTTCCAATGCGTCACTTACAGATTGCGGTGCGGTTGCGATACGCTTGAGAAGCTCCCTGTCCATTTCGTCGAGGTCTGTTGCTGGCGGCACCGTGTTATCAAAGTTTTTGGCAAGAAAAGTCATTGAACGATTGACGAAATTACCGAGGATACCAACCAGCTCGCTATTATTGCGAGTTTGAAAATCTTTCCATGAAAAGTCCGAATCTTTGTTTTCCGGAGCATTGGCTGCGAGCATATACCTCAAAGGATCCGGTGGGAAGCGATCGAGATAATCATCCAGCCAAATTGCAAAATTACGGCTGGTTGAAATTTTCTGTCCTTCTAAATTTAAAAATTCATTAGCTGGCACATTTTCGGGTAGAATGTAGTCGCCCTTTGCCATCAAGATCGCCGGAAACATGACGGCATGAAAAACAATATTATCCTTGCCTATGAAGTTGACCAATTTGCATTCCGGATTCTGCCAATAATCTTTCCAGCGATCCGGCTGCCCAACTTGCTTCGCCCATTCTTTTGTGGCCGATATATAGCCCAGTACAGCTTCAAACCAAACATAAATAACCTTGCCGTCGGCGCCATCGAGCGGCACCGGAATTCCCCAGGACAAATCGCGGGTTACAGCACGATCGCGCAGGCCTTGTTTAAGCCATCCATAACAATAATTTCTAACATTTTCTTTCCACTCCGGGTGGCGGTCGAGGTAGTCTTTAAGCTTTCCCTGAAAATCACCCAGCGGAAAATACCAATGCGAGGTCTCTTTTAAAACCGGCGTTTCCCCGGTTAACTTACTGATCGGGTTAATCAACTCGGTTTGGTCTAAATCACTGCCGCATTTTTCGCACTGGTCTCCACGCGCACCCTGATTTTTACAGACGGGGCAAGTGCCTTCCACATACCGGTCTGGTAAAAACATGCTGGCATTTTCATCATAGAACTGCTTTTCCTTTTTCTTTTTTAGAATATTCTTATCATAAATATCCTTAAAAAATTCCTTTGCAGTCTCGTGATGTACTGGCCGAGACGTCCGCGAATAATTATCGAAACTTATGCCGAATCTAACAAAACTTTTTTTATTCAGCTCATGAAAGCGATCGATAATGTCGGTAGGCTTAACACCATCTTGCTCTGCCCGAATGGTGATGGCCACGCCATGTTCATCGGAGCCGCAAATGTAAACGACATCATTGCCTTTCAGGCGATTATAGCGTACGTAAATATCAGCCGGCAAATAAGCCCCGGCAATATGCCCTATATGCAAAGGGCCATTGGCATAAGGTAACGCGCTGGTTACCAATATTTTTTTATTTTTTTCCAAGTTGTAAATCTTTCCCTGACTTAGTTTAAATCTTCCCAGCTTTCTTCGGCGGGGCTGCACTCGCTGTGGCAGCTATATATATTTTGAACAGCCTCAAGAGAGAGAGTTTCTGTGGTTCCATCAGAATGTCGTATATTAACTTTTTCATTTAGAAGATCAATACTTGCGACAATTCCTTCACCTTTTTCTGTGATTATTGGTTTTGCCAATTCCGGAAATTGTTTGACGGTTTCATTGTAAAAATCGCGTTCGTACATTAAGCAGCATTTTAACCGGCCGCAAACGCCAGCCAGTTTTGAAGGATTCAACGACAAATTTTGGTCGCGGGCGGCCTGTGTCGTAACCGGTAAAAACTCCTTAATCCAGCAAGAACAGCAAATTTGCCGGCCGCAGACACCAAAGCCGCTTAAACGCTTTGCTTCGTCGCGCGGGCTGATTTGCCGAAGTTCGATTCGGGTCTTAAAAACGGTGGCTAAATCCCGCACCAATTCTCTGAAATCCACACGATTATCAGAAGTAAAATAGAACGTAACACGGTTGCGATCATATTGGTATTCGCAATCTACTATTTTCATTTCCAAACCATGGTTTTCAACTTTTTCTTTGCAAGTTTTCAACGCCCTTTCTTCTTCGTAATGGTTAATTTCCAACTTATTTAAATCGTTGAAATTTGATTTGCGCACAATATTTTTTATTTCTTGCCCGGTGTCTGTAATCAGGGTTTCATCACCAATATTATTAACGCGACCTAAATCTACACCTTTATGGGCTTCAACAATCACAAAATCTCTGGAACTTAATGTGAGGTGATCAGGATTGCGATACAACCCGATTCTTTCACCTTTAAACTTTACTTCTATAATTTCATTTGCCATAACTACCTCCGAACAAAAGCTCTTAGTTTATTTAAGAGAACAATTAGAATTAAGTTTATTTGAACATTTCTATCCATCAATGCAATAGAATTTTCAATTTCCTGCACAGCAGCGTGCAAATCGGCATCTGGAAAAGTTTTATTAAATTTACTTAAAACTTCTTTTTCGTTAAAATGTATAATTGAATTTCCAGTGGTCTCTCCACCTTCACGAAAAATTAAAGCATCACGAAACCAGATAGCCACGTGTGCCAGCAGCTCCTTTACGCTTTTCAAATCGCGGTTAAAGCGTTTCAGCAGTTCATCCACAAAAATAGTTTGCAAAAAACTATTTTGAATTGTTTTCCGAAAAAACTCCAGAGCCTGATTTTGACGCTCGCTTAAATCTTCATCTATAAGATCAAGTGCCGTTTTGTAACTTCCCCCAGACAATCTCGCTGCCAGTTTTATTTTTTCAGCATTTACTTCAGGCAGTTTTAACAATGCCGTTTCGATTTCACCAACAGGGATAGGATCCAGCTTGATGACCTGACATCGCGATTTTATTGTTGGCAAAAGCAAATTCGGCTTTTCCGATGACATAATTAAATACATTTTATCGGGCGGTTCCTCTAAAATTTTGAGAAGGGAGTTTGCCGCCTCCACGGTCATTTTTTCACAATCCAAAATCAAGACAACCCGACCTTTCCCTTCAAAAGATTTGAAGGAAGCTTTTCGCCGGATTTCTCTCACTTTACCAATTGATATAGACGGGTTTGCCCATGGCTGTTGTCGGGCGTATGGATTTTCAGCAAAATTCTTTACTATGTCGCGGTATTCATCTTCTTTTATTTTTGCAGGTGAAGGAAAAATTACATGGAAATCAGGATGAGTTAAATTGCTGAGACGTACATCCTCCTCACCCGTACTCAAAAGCTGCCGACCCAGTTCAACAGCCATTGCATCGCACCCTACACCTTCAAGGCCTGAAAACAAATATGCATGCGACAGGCGATCATTTTCAATCGCTTTCAGCAATGCATTCTTTGTGCGGGTTTGTCCGATTATATTTTCAAAAACCATTTTTGTCTCTAATTTAAAATCAACTACTCGTTCCGAGCCAGGCTTCAGGATTGAGTTTATCAGTGCCACTCCAAATTTCAAAATGTAAAACCGGTCCCTTTAGTGAGCCCGATTCGCCAACGCTGCCGATGGCATCGCCCATTTGAACTTTGTCAAATGAATTAACCAGTATTTCTTCCAAGTGCGCATAGACAGAATAAAAACCACCATAGTGCTTCACAATTACAATGTTGCCGCGTCCACGCTGCCAGGTAATGGTTGTTACAACCCCGCTGGCAACAACCTGAACCGGGCTCCCAAGCGGCGCTTTAATTTCAATACCGATATTTTCAGTAACAGTTTTGAGCACGGGGTGCTTGTATCGCCCGAACTTTGTAATAATTTCACCACTTGCAGGCCAAAGCATTTCCCCTTTAAGTTCAGCAAACGGGGTATTAGGTTTAACGAGTAACTCTTTCTTTTGAGGCGCTCTTTCAAGCTGCACAATCAGGTTTTCAATTTCCTGAGCAGACTTTTCTTTGTCTGCCAATTGCTGACGCAGTACATCCGTACTCTTCCTAACTTTCTTTAAAACCGCCTGGCGCTTATTTTTTTTCTGTTTAAGGTTCTTTTCCTCGCTTACTTTTTCTCCGATCACTTTTTTCTGATCCTGTATTTCCACTGTGAGCAAATCCCTATCGCGGGTAATTTGCTGCTTTTTTTCTTTTATTTTAACATAATTTCTGAAGGCATGTTCAGATAAACGCTTCTGATATTCCAGCCATAAAAGCCCATCATTGATAGACCGTGCAGTAAGCAATAATTCAACATCCTTAACCCGGCCATATTTGTAGGTGTAAACCAGCCGTTTACTCAACATTTGTTTCAACGCTTCCAGCTCATCTTCCGAAGAAGTTAAGTTCTTCTCTATTGTGGTAATTTCTTTCTTTTTCTTTTTTTGTTCTTTTTTTAGGTTTTGAACAAGACTTTGCGCAATATCAATATCCAGGTCGAGATTATTGAGAAGAATCAAAATCGAGGACTCTTTTTTCTTGCTGGCCTTAATTTTTTTCTCCACCGAAGTTATCTCATCACGGATATCCCGAAGCTTTTCATGATGACGTTTTGTTTTGTTCTGACCGAAAGCATTAAAGAACAAAATACAGAGTCCGAACCCAAGTAATAAAATTCTGTAAAACATGAGACTAAAGTAACAGATGGGAGCTTGAAAATCAATAAAAAAATCTTATGCCTGCTATCGGCTTGCGCCTTACTATAAAGATATTATATTTAACGGAATTATTTTGACAAACGGAATTGTTTCGGAATTTAATGCACAACAAAAAACTCTTCACCAACCAACTGGTTATAAACTGGATTACACGGGTTATATTTTTTATCTGTTTAGCCGCGCTTTTACCCACTTTACCAACCTACCTGAACGACATTGGGGGAAACAATTCTCAAATCGGTATTGTAATGAGTGCATTTGCTGTGGGTGTACTTTCGTTTCGGCCATTGGTCGGCAAACAGGTAGACAACGTTGGACGAAAAGGAGTTCTTATCTTTGGCGTAATCATCTTCATCATCTCGCCAATCTTTTATATCTACATTCACTCAATTACTATTTTGCTTTTCGTCCGTGTTTTTCATGGACTCGGGTTGGCCGCATTTGGCACAGCCTCCATTACGCTTATTACGGATGCAGCCCCTGCGGACAAACGAACTGAAGCTATCAGCTACACCAGCATGGTAAACACAATTGCATTTGCGCTTGGCCCGCTTACCGGTAGTTATATTGGCGATAAAATGGGATACAACTTCCTATTTATATTCGTATCCGGTTTAGCAGTTGTCTGTCTAATTTTTTCACTCTTTTTGAAAGAGACTAAAACGCATACTGAGGCAGAAGAAAAAATAAATTATTTTGAAGTAATTAAACACAGAAGAATTCTGATTTCAACCAGCCTGGTTATTTTGATAGGTTTGGTTCATGGCGGTATCATGTTTTACATTCCCATTTTTTTGAAAGAAAATGTAGCTATGAATGTGGGGTTCTTTTTCACAATTTACGGCACAGCAGCCTTTCTAATAAGGTTAGTACTCAGCCCAATCTCAAAAACCTTAGGACGAGGTCTTGTTCTGGTACTATCCCTTTGCCTCCTGATTGCAGGCATTTTGTTTTTAAGCACCTCCTCGGTTATTGTACTTATTATCGTTGCATCGATTTTATATGGTATTGGTTTTGGCTCATCTCAACCCACCCTTACAACACTGGTAGCCGACAATACGACGGAGAAAACCCGGGGGAAAATTTTCTCTTTTTACTACGGTGGTTTTGATTTGGGTATTTCGCTTTCAGGCATCATTCTCGGCACAGTTGCCGAAATTTATGGTATTAGAAATATGTTTTTTGTTTGTGCTGTTTTAGCTGGATGTGCCTTAATCATATTCACGACTCTCATGGAAGCCCCGGTTTTAAAATCCGCCAAATGTGCTTTGCTCTTCCCAAAGCCGGGAACAAAATGCTATACTGACGAAACACAGCCAAAGCCTTCAATTTAAACAAGCTAACAATCAACACATTTGTCAAATTCAAAATGGTAATAAACCTATGTAAGCAATGAGTTTTTTACACAATTTTGTAAGACAACCCTTTTCCCTGACACCAGACCCCCATCTACTAAAACCAAACCTAAAGGACAATAAATTAAACACTTAGAATGGTATAGAAAAATCATTCCTTTGCAATATGTTAACAAACTGCTGAATGGCACAGTAGTTGTGAATAACGTGATTGCAAGTTTGTAATTAACCAACGGAGTTTAAAATGGAAACCACTTCTAAAAAAGAATCTAACTTTTTTATCATCGTATTATTGGTGTTATTGGCATACTTCCTAATGATGGTTTTAATGGACAAAACATTTGTCTAACCTTGGATTCTCAAAACGATACTCTGCTTAATTTCAAAAGTCACAAAAAAAATACATTTCGTAGCAGAAGAAATGGATTTTGATTTGGACTTGATTTAGTTATACCCATATGTTATCTTGTCTGGAATTTTAAACCAATTGGCAAATGATAGATGGCAACTCCAGAAGGCACAAGAAGTTACTTCCAACGATTAGAAAATAAAAACATACCCGAACACGCAATCAAAACACTTGGCAGCACCAATTTCCACGTCAGCAATATTGGATTTGGCGGCTACCGGGTACACCACAATTCTATTGAGCACGCCAAGGCGCTACGCTATGCACTTCTTAACGGCTTTAATTTAATTGACACCTCCAGCAATTACACCGATGGCGGCAGTGAAATGCTTATTGGCAACCTGCTGGATGAAATGCTTGAACGCGAAGAAATTTACCGCGAAGAAATTGTCATTATTTCAAAGGTCGGCTATATTCAGGGCCAGAACATGGAGCTGGTCAAACAAGCAGCCGCAGATGGCACTTCGTTTCCTGAAGTAGTAGAATATCAGGATACCTGCTGGCACTGCATTCATCCCGACTTTTTAGAAAACCAGCTCAGCCTGACTCTGGAGCGTTTGCGCGTTTCCGCACTGGATGTTTACCTGTTGCACAACCCTGAGTATTATCTTTCCGATAAACAAAGACATAACGGCATCGACATTGAAGAAGCTCAGAAGTCGTACTATCAGCGACTGGGCAAAGCCTTTGAATGGATGGAAGAAAAAGTTGCCGAAGGTAAAATCAAAGCATACGGTATTTCGTCAAATACTCTCCCTGCAAAACAAAACGACTTTCAATTTACTTCTCTGGAAGAAATTATAAAGACAGCAAAAAATATAAGCAGCCAAAATTATTTTAAGGTCATTCAGTTTCCCTTCAACCTTTTTGAAGTTGGTGCTTTAACTGAAAAAAATAACGCCGGACAAACTCTGCTTGACTTTGCAAAACATCACAATTTGGGTACTCTGATTAACCGTCCACTCAATGCAACATTTAACAACCGGATGGTGCGCATTGCCAGTTTCCGAGAATCAGAAGCAAATGCGTTAATCGATGCTTTTCATAAAAAGCTGGTCACGCTTCAACGCCTCGAAAAGCAATTCGCAGATAAATTAATCAAAAAAATGCCCCGGGAAGTTAACACGGAACTGGTTACAAAAATTTTCTCTCTTTCAACGAACTTGAAAGACGCATTTACCATATTTGAAGACTGGGAACATTGGGATCACATCAAACAAAATATGATACTTCCACAAAACTTTTCATTACTCACCTATTTTACCAATAATTTCAAAGAAGAAAAAGACCTGACTAAATGGGCGGAAACATATGGCAGCGCTGTAGTGGATTTCCTGGATATTATCACACGTAAATATGAGAATGATGCGCAGGAACGCACTTTCAAACTCTCCGGCAGATTAAAAAGTTTGAACGAAACACTCGCGGACTCGGAAACCCTTTCACAACAAGCCTTACGGGTTTTAACTTCAATGAATAAAATTGATTGCACATTGCTCGGCATGCGCAGAATTCCTTACGTAGAAGATGCACTCATGGCCATGAAAGCTCCTCTCCTTGAAAATGCCGAAGACATTCTGCTTAAATTTAATTTTGAGTAAACGGCAGGCCCATGTTTTCAAATTACGAAATTCGTCCGGATGCCTTCAAATATTTCAAAATCGCATACAAGCACCAGCTGAGTGGTGAGTTTGAAAAAGCCGTTATCAATTACAAAAAATCACTCGAAATTCAAAAAACGGCTGAGGCTTATACCTTTCTTGGATGGACGTTTAGTTTTATGGGCAAATTGGACGATGCCATTGAGGAATGTCATAAAGCCATCGCCATCGATCCCCATTTTGGAAATCCATATAATGACATAGGCTCCTACTTGATTCAGCTTGGCAATTTGGATGAAGCCATCCCCTGGTTAGAAAAAGCCAAAAACGCAAAACGGTATGAAAATCCGGAATTCGCCTATACTAACCTTGGCAAAATTTATGAACTAAAGGGGCTTTGGCCATTGGCAATTGAAAAATACAAAAAGGCTCTGGAGTTGAACCAGGAATATGGGCAAGCCAAGAGCGCCTTATCCCGGCTGCAAAATAATTTAAACTAAATTACATTTAAATTCTAAAATGGCTAAAGTTTCAAAATGTCGAAATTCAAAAATCCTAAAACAGTATCCCCGACAACAATAATTTTATTTTTATTAATTTTATCCGGTTGTGCTTCCGTTCAGGAAATGGCGAAAAAAACCCTTGAAAAGCCAAAGATGTCCATCGCGAGCGCCACAGTCCAAAAACTCTCCTTTAAAAACATTACGATGCTTTTCAATGTAAAAGTTGAAAACCCTAATTTATTTGGTTTAAATCTGGCCGGACTTACTTACGACCTCAAGCTCAATGATACTGCGTTTTTACAGGGTGAACAGAATGCCGGAATATCAATTCCCGCTAACAAGTCAAGCATTATCCAGCTTCCGCTGACTCTCAACTATGCCAACATTTACAAGACAATCCGAAGTTTAAATTATAGCGACAAAACAAAGTACTCTTTGGATTTAGAATTAGCATTTAATATTCCTGTAATTGGCTTCCGTACATTTCCACTCGGCCACTCCGGCGAATTCCCGCTGCCAAAACTGCCGTCTTTAAAAATTGATTCTATCAAGCTGGAAAAACTCACTGTGACCAAGGCCGACTTAAGCCTAATTCTCAAAATAAAAAACCCCAACGTATTTGCCTTTGCAATAAATAAAATGGATTATAATTTAGATGTGGGTGAGAAGAATTGGTTAAACGGCCTTTCAGAAATTAAAACAAACGTCTCCGCAAAAAAAGAAAGCATTGTCTCCATCCCAATTTCTCTAAACTTTTTTGAAATCGGGCGTACAGCATTCAAATTACTGAATAGCAGAGAACAGTTGAACTATCAATTAAAAGGTGGGTTTAAAATAGCTCCGGCGCTTTCGCTCTTTCAGGAAATTGAAATCCCGTTTGACGAAACAGGGAAAATTCCTTTGAGTAAATAATCAATTCTTACATAGATGTCCATATTCGCCCAACTTTTTTACTTGTATATCAAGTCCAAAATTATAACCTTAATAAAGTTATTTATTTAATAATGAAGTACGAATATGAAACTTAATAAAAATGTTGTCAAACTATCCTCAATGAAAAATATTGAAGATGATGACTATGTTGAGGCCTCATTACAAGACAGAATCTCTATGGTCTGGGATATTACTGAAGAATTGTGGTCATTTACTAAAAAGGGAGAAGTAAGTGCTCAATCAAGACTACAAAGAAATGTTGCAAAACTTAATAGAGTGCAGCGTTGATTATATTCTTGTAGGTGCCTATGCATTAGCAGCCCAAGGCTACCCCCGAAGTACTCTTGATATAGATATTTGGGTAAATCCAACAGAGGAAAACTCCGCAAGAACTTATAAAGCCTTAGTTCATTTTGGCGCTCCTATTCACGATATCGATATAAATACATTTAAACAAAAAGGAATTATTTTTCAAGTCGGTGTGGCTCCTCGAAGAATTGACATCATAACAGAAATATTCAAGACTATAAAAATGTAAATATCAAAGTGCTTCTACCCTATGATTTCCTAAATTTAGAACAGATAAAAAAATTATTTAAGCAATAACTCACAATCTGGCGGGAGAACTCCAAGCCGTCAATAATTCACCGTCGCAAAGTTTTGTGTAATAAAAAAAACATCTTGCCCCTCATATTTTGTATAAGCCGCACCAACGCCTAAAAAACCATACCCTCTGCTTAAAATATTGTTTCGATGCTCACGGCTATTAAGCCATCTTCGTACCAAATCCTGAGCGAAATTTCCATAAGTATAATCCGAACCTTTATTGCGCCAAACGTATTTTGTGGGCTCGCCTGCGCCTGCTAATCTAAAAACAATTTCCTGTTTTTTTTGAATGGGGTGAACCGCGATGTTTTCACCGCCGATTCCATACTTTATCCCGCTATTATGCAACCTCATTGTCACCGTTGCATTTTCTTCAATCGGGGAAACGTGATCAAAATAAGACAAGTCCACCATTTCTTGTGAATGCTGGCGTGCCCCATTTTGCAACTTGGATTCAAATTTTAGTTGCTGCCGCCCCAAGTTGATTCTTTGAATATTCGTCTCATTAAAAATCGCCCATTCGAGCAACGCAAGGTTAAAAGAATCTACTCTAACAACTGTATTAAAAAAATCGTTTTGCAACAACTCCTCTTCGCTCATCTCATAATAAGCCGGAATACCATGGTAAGCACAGCCGGAAAAAGCGAACATCAAAAAGTAAAAAATAATTTTCATAAACTAACCTGAACAATTTATGGGTTCTTGATTTAAAATAAAGGCTTGATATAATAAATAGGATTGTACTCACTTATTATTCCATTAACCAGAACCATATTGTAATTTTTCATAAACTTTCTAAATTGCAATATGATTTTCAAAGCTATAGAGTTTGCAGCACGCGCCCACTCAGGGCAGTACCGCAAGAAAACAAAAATCCCTTACATCGTTCACCCGTTGCAGGTAGCCCAAATTTTAATAGAACACGACAGCCCGGAAAATGCGGTTATTGCTGCAATTTTACATGATACAATCGAAGACTGCGAGACCACACTATCAGACATCAAAAATCATTTCAGCGAGAACATTGCACATCTCGTAGCATGTGTTACCGAGCCGGAGAAATCACAACCGTGGGAAGTTAGAAAACAGCATACATTGGATTCGATAGCGGAGTTACCGTTAGAAGCCATTTTAGTTCTTTGTGCCGACAAACTACATAACCTCCAATCCATTCGCAAGGATATCGAGAAACAGGGCGAAGCTGCGTGGCAACGATTTAGCAGGCCAAAAGAAAAACAAAAACTATACTTTAACTCAATTCTGGCCGAAATAAAAAAGCGCCATGATACCGGCCAATACTCATTATTGTTCAACCAATTGCAATATGAAGTAGCCGGACTTTTTGAGGAAAATCCGAAAAACTGACATGCAAATTTCCGAACCAATGACAATGTTAACCGACTATATTCTAGCCGGACAAACAGTCTTCTTCAGCATAAAATTACTTAGAAAAGGCAATGCAGAAAATGAAAGCTCAGTCATTTTTTGGGGCTGGGCCATGCTAATGCTTTTCCTGGGCGCACTCATTGGCGGTACTTCCCATGGTTTCACTCTGTATTTCAACGAAACCACAAAATTCCTATTAAAAAAGGCGACTGTGTTTTCAATCGGGTTAACAATTTTCTTCATGCTCATAGCAAGTACCCTCAGCACAATCAAAAAGCCGCTAAGCTCATGGCTGCTATTAATTCCCGGGCTGCAACTCATTTTTTATTCTTTTTGGATGGCCACGCATGATGACTTCATTTATGTAGTCTGGAATTATTCCCCCGCCCTCTTTGCAATTATTTTAATGCAAATTTACGCTTACAGGAAATTTAGATCCCTGGCAGCGTTGTGGATTATTTCGGGTATGCTAATTTCCGTTTTTGCCGCAGGGGTTCAGGTCTCCGGTTTTGCGTTGCACAAGCACTTCAACCACAATGACTTGTACCATGTTATACAGATGGGAGGGCTGTTCATCGCTTATAAAGGCGCACTTCTAAGCAGAGATTGTTGATATTTTCTCCTGCCCCGGCTTAATCATAATTTATTTTTTGCCGAAAATCATTAAAGAAACGGCTTAATAAATATATCTTATTTTCTTCAAATGAACGGACAGAAAGTAAAAAGATTCCTCCTTCTTTTATTCTCTACTTTTATATTGGTAGAAATTTGCCCGGCAAATACTCCCAATGGCAATATAGAGTTTGAGATTCTCCATAACCGAAAACGACGGTATTATGAAGTGCATCTGCCCAATAATTACGACTCGACATTAACTTACCCACTTGTCATCGCGCTGCATGGCGAAAGAGCAAATGCCAAGCATATGCAGAAAATTACCGGGCTAAGTGACAAGGCCGATGAATCGGGTTTTATCGTGGTCTATCCACAAGGCTCAGGCAGATTTCGAAAAAATGTGCTTACCTGGAATGCGGCCAATTGCTGCGGGTATGCCTATGATGAAGATGTCGACGACGTCGGCTTTATAGAAATAATGATCTCGAATTTGGAAGCTCTTTATCGAATCGACCCTAAGCGTATTTTCGTAACCGGATTTTCCAACGGCGGCATGATGGCTTTTAAATTAGCATGTAACCTCGCCGACAAAATTGCAGCTATTGCACCCGTTTCGGCGGCTTTTAACGATCTTAGTTGTGAGCCTGATGCGCCTGTTTCGGTAGTCATTTTCCATGGTTCCCGGGATAGAGAAGTCCCCATTGATGGCGGTATTGGCAAGGAACCCACAGCAACACGCATGGATAATTCTGTCGCATCGGCAATAACGTTTTGGGTTCAACACAACGGGTGTAACATAGAGTCAAATATTGATGTAATTGACAAAGTTACCCGTGAGGATTTTATAGATGGTAAAAAGGGTTCTGCAGTCACATTATATTTAGTTAGAACCGGCTGGCATGCATGGCCCGGTGGCAAAGCAACCTACCTATTCCCGGCACCCCCCTATCCAGGAATTTCCGCCACAGATTTAATCTGGGATTTTTTCAGTAAACACCCTAAAAAACATTAGTTACACTGAAAATATTTCTCTTGTTAATTTGGTCGTAATTCTTTTCCTTAAACGAGTTTAAACATATTTTTTGCAATGGATACTCATTATCAAACGGATTGATAGAAATGATAAAATGTGCACTGGCAACCTCGAACCAATATTCTGAACTCACCAAGGACGATCGCCTCGTTTACAAAAAACTTATTTACTACGGTATTGATGTGGAGCCGATTGTATGGGATTCTAAAGACACTGCATGGAATCATTTCCATGCTGTTTTTATACGCTCATGCTGGGACTACCACCTAAAATATGATCAATTTTTTAGTTGGTTAGAAAGGCTGGAACGTGAAAATGTAACTGTCCTTAATTCACCCGAACTCCTCAAATGGAACAGCAATAAAAGCTATATGCTTGACCTCCAGGAAAAAGGAATTGATATTGTGCCAACCATCCTGGTTGAGCAAACTCAAACGAAAAGTCTGGAGGAGCTTCTCCAGGACAATGATTGGAAGGAAGCTGTTGTAAAGCCTGCTATTTCATCAAATGCGCTGGAGACCTGGCTTACTAACCCTCAAACCCGACAGGACGATCAAAAACGCTTCGAAGAAATGCTTAGTAAGCATAATCAAATATTGATTCAAAAATTTGTGCAGGAAATTAAAACTAAAGGCGAATGGTCTTTCGTTTTCTTCGACAAAGAATTCAGCCACTCTGTGCTAAAAAAACCAAAGGAGAGTGACTTTAGAGTCCAGGAGGATTTTGGTGGAGTAACCTTTGGGAAACGACCGCCCTCATTTTTACTTAAAGAGGCTGAAAAAGTAATCGAAAAAATCGAAGGCGAATGCCTTTATGCGCGTGTGGATGGAATTGAAGTGGACAAAAACTTAACGCTTATGGAACTGGAATTAATTGAGCCTTCTTTATATTTGGACAGGCACCCTAAAGCGCCAATACGATTTGCAGAGTGTATTCTTACTAAATTAAACGATATGACTTTAGTTTCATGAAAAACTGCCAGCGTAGATATTGTTGGTTTTTTTAATAGTTTGGTTAAATAACTCTGGCAATTCTGTTAATATAGCCTCCGTGTCATTCAGATAATGGAAAACCCTGTCCCACTGTCCTTTTTCATATGCAAGCATAACATTGTAAATGACCTTGTAAGGACTTTCTTCTCCCAGAAGGGGCTTTTTAATTTTATCCGATACAGGCAGTTCGGCAAGTGCATCTGCCATGGGCTTATTTAAAAAAGCATCTATTAATGAAAACATTCCCATAATAAAAAGCTCCGGGGCTTCTTCTTCAAAGCCAAATAACGGGGCGATAGATTCACATAAATTTGCACGCACAAGTGAAATTCGAACCAACTCCTCGGACTTATTTTTACCGATACTCGCCAGGGCAATTAATGAGAGCCACTGTTTTGCACCCTTAAGTCCAATCATTGAAAGTGCATGTTTAATGGATTTAATTTCTTTTCGTATGCCAAAATATGGTGAATTAATATACTTCAACAATTTATATGAGAGGGATACATCCTGTTTAAAAATTTCCTCAAGTTCCTTAAAGTCTATTCCCGGACGACTTACCTGCTGTAAAACTCTGAGGTAATTCAACTTATAGGCGTGAAGTTCTTTACCTTGAATAACGTCAGGTTTCGCAAAAAAATATCCTTGAAAATAAGAGTAACCAAGTTCCAAAGCGTTTTGATGTTGCTCATGTGTTTCAACTTTTTCGGCCAGCAGTTTCACATTTTTGAGCTCAAACCGGGTTGTCGCGTCTTTAACTTCTTTTTCCGACTTCCCTAAGACTTCTATTTTAATAATATTGGCTAACTCAATGAATGGCTCTAATTTGGGATTGTAGATAAAATCATCTAACACCAACCAATACCCCATATCCTTTAGTTTCCTGCATTGCTCCAGCACTTCAGGCTCAGGTTCGACGTCTTCAAGTATTTCTACCGCCATCTGCCCTTCAGGAAATATTGTGGCCACTTCATTCACAAGCAGGTTTTGGGTGAAATTAATAAAGGCCATTTTGCCGTATGTGATTTCTTCCAGCCCAATAGAAAGAAAGCTATGTGCCAGAACAGTTGAAGTCGCCTGATCTCCATTTGAATGGGTGTAAAAATTTTCCAGCCCGGAACGATACAGCAATTCATAGGCAAAAATTTTTCCTTTTCGATCAAAAATGGGTTGGCGGGCTAAAAAAATGTCATTCATAAATAAAACCGGGAAAATTGAACAATTTTTACGAATTATTATCGCACTAATTGTATCGTCTTTTAAAAATGCTCCTTTACTTAAATTCTATGCTCTTTTTTAAACATCCTGAAAAAATATATATCTTTCACCGTTACCTATACTTCTGCAACGCAATAAAAAAGTAAAAACCTTTTGACTTCAGTAATCTGAATAGCTAATTTCAAATTTACCAAAACATTTTGAGGCATAAAATGAATAAATTTCTATATCCACATTACGCATTAATGGGAGTCGTTTTTTTAATTATGGGATGTCAAAAAGAAGGTTCAAAAAAACCACCACAGGCAGATATCATTCAGAAAGAAACGGTTATCCACGGAGATAGCCTCCGTGATAATTACTATTGGCTAAGGGACCGTGACAATCCAAAAGTCATCGATTATTTAAAAGCTGAGAATGATTACACTGAATCCATAATGCAACACACAAAGCCACTTCAGGAAAAGCTTTACAAAGAGATGCTTGGCCGTATTAAGGAAATTGATATCGAGGTTCCCACTCGGCACGGGAGGTATTTCTACTATAAACGTACTGAAGAAGGTAAACAATACCCAATTCACTGCCGGAAAAAAGACGGCTTGGATGCAGAGGAAGAAATTATTCTGGATCAGAATAAACAAGCAGCAACTCACAAATACTTCAGTATCGGTGCGTTTAAAATAAGTCCTAACCACAACCTGCTGGCTTTTTCGGCAGACACGACCGGCTCTGAAAAATTCACAGTCTATGTAAAAAACCTTACGACCGGCAACATTCAGATAGAGGCACAAAAAACCTCCTATGATCTTGAATGGGCAAACGACAACTCAACACTTTTTTATACAACAATGGATGAAACCCACCGCCCGGACAAACTTTTCAGGCACAAGCTGGGCTCACCTCAAAATGAGGACAAACTGCTGCATCTGGAAGAAGATGATGCTTATTATTTGGAGATTTCAAAAACAAAGAGTGGCGCTTTTATATTTCTAACAGTTGAAAGCCAGGTAACTTCAGAGGTTTGGTATCTGAATACAAATCAAGCAAACGGCAAGTTCCGGGTTATTCATCCGCGACAACATAAAATGGAATACATGGTAGAGCACCATGAAGACAATTTTTTGATCCTGACAAACGATAATGCAATTGATTTCAAATTGATGCAGGTTAGCGCCAAAAGTCCCGGCAAAAAAAACTGGCAGGAAATCATTCCGCACAAAAAATTCGTAAAGCTCGACCATGTAGAATCTTTCAAAAATTTTATTGTATTATATCTGCGTCAGAATGGGTTGGAAAAAATTCTGATTCGCAACATGCACACCGGGGAGTCACATTTTGTTAATTTTGAAGAACCCGCATATGATATTAAAAAAACCAAGAACCCGGAATTTGATACAAATAATCTTCGGTTTACTTATTCTTCTTTTGTAACCCCTAAATCAGTTTTTGACTACAACATGCAAACCAAAACCAAAACTCTGAAAAAACAGGAAGAAGTACTCGGCGTCTATGATCCTGCTCGATATTTTACCGACAGAATATTTGCGGAAGCTGCGGACGGCACTAAAATCCCGATTTCACTGGTCTATAAAAAAGGGCTTGAAATGAACGGCAGTAATCCCGCGCTACTTTATGGTTACGGCGCTTATGGCCTCACTCGCTCGGCGTCCTTCTCCTCAAAACTGTTAAGCCTGCTTGATCGTGGTTTTATATACGCCATAGCTCATGTCCGTGGCAGTGGTACCATGGGGCGTTCGTGGTATAAGGATGGCAAATTTTTCAACAAAAAAAATACGTTTACTGATTTTATAGCCTGTGCTGAACACCTGATTAAAACAGGTCACGCAAGTAAAGAAAAACTGGCTATTTATGGTGCCAGCGCCGGCGGGTTGTTGGTTGGGGCTGCAACAAATATCCGGCCAGACCTGTTTAAAGCCGTGGTCGCGAAAGTACCATTTGTTGACATTATCAACACAATGCTCGATGAAACGATCCCACTAACTGTTATTGAATGGGAAGAATGGGGCAACCCAAACCAGAAAGATTATTATGAATATATGCTGTCTTATTCGCCTTATGATAATGTGAAACCAAAAGCCTATCCTAACATGCTCATCACCGCCGGTCTGAACGATCCCCGCGTCTGTTATTGGGAACCGGCGAAATGGACAGCAAAATTGCGGGCGGCCAAAACCAACAACAATGTGTTAATTCTAAAAACCAACATGGGCGCCGGGCATTTTAGTGCGACCGGTCGCTACAACTACTTGAAAGAAGTCGCCTTTGAATACGCATTTTTAATCGATATTATGGGAATTAAGGGATGATGTCAATTCTAAAAAACTTCCTTATTTTACTTCTACTAACCAGCACGCAAACAAATTTATTTGGCCAGGCTATTCCGGATTATTACAGCAGAACCAAATTTCTGGTTGCCCCGTCATCTGTTTATAATCATGGCTTGCTCGGCTTTAGCAATCCGGCTAATCCGGCATTTTTAAAAAAACCTGAATTGCATTTCAATTTTACTACCGACGGCTCCGACGTATTCTCAATCAAAGATTGGGGCGTTTTTACCGGCACAGGCGGTTTCGGTTTTTCGGTGCAGAGGCAGCACGTTGGCGATTATGGCGCCACCGATTTTAAGTTCTCCGCTGCAACCGGCACACAGGCTTTTGCAATGGGGCTGGCCTATGGTTGGTCAAGAACAATCAGCCATCTGGCAAATCGTGAAAAACTGTTTTCCCTCGGTTCGATTCTTCGCCCGGCCAGGCAACTCTCCCTGGGGCTAACTGCTAATGTTTCGGTGGAAAGCAACCAGCGCGAGGGTGTGGCGGAAATTGGTTTTCGCCCTTTCGGACGAACTGATTTAACATTTTTTGCCGACGCAGCAATCCGGAATGGCATTAAAGTTTCAGACGCGCCCTGGAGCGTTGGGGGCATTGTACAACCTTTTTCAGGGGTTTATTTCAGCGGCAGGTATTTTGAATCCGGTGCATTCACCTTTGGTCTTTCATTTGACTTGAGCACCGGCGGGCAAGCGGCGCAAATTCATTTCGACAAAAATTCCGACCATGCCTTTAATTCCTACAGCTCAAAAATTGGCGGCACTTCAAAATTAAATATTTTTGAAAAAAAATGGGCAGCCAAAAAACATTATACTGCTTTCAGCTTAAAGGGCCGGGTCGCGTATTTGAAATATGATTACCTTGATGCCGGTATCATAAAATTTTCAACCATTCTTAAAAATATTAAAGCGGCTGTAGATGATCCGAGAATCCAAACTATCGCATTTAACTTAGCCGGCCTAAGAGTCAATCCCGAAAATGCCTGGGAAATACGAGATGAGTTAAGGAAAGCACGGAGCGCCGGAAAAACCGTGTTAATTTTCATAGAAAGAACCGGCATGACAGGTTACCACCTTGCCAGCGTGGCCGACCAAATTGCATTGGATCCGCAAGGGGCTATCGACTTAAAAGGCTACGCCATGGGCAACACCTACTTTCGCGGCACCCTTGACAAGCTTGGTTTAGGGTTTAGTGAATGGCGGCTTTTTAAATACAAATCGGCAAATGAAATGTTTAGCCGTGACAGCATGTCCAGCGCCAACCGCGAACAAAGCCAGGCATTTGTTGACGGTCTGTATGAAACCACCCGCGCCGAAGTTTGTGAAGGTCGCGATTTTCCCTTACAAAAATTTGATAGATTGATCGATGAGCACTCCTATTTTCTTGCTGACGAAGCGCTTGAAAGTGGTTTGGTAGACACACTATTGCGCTGGACGGATATCGATGGTTTCATAAAAAAGACCGCCGGCAGGAAACTTAAAAGTTTAGCGCCAAGTCTTTTAAACCCAAAAAACAACACAGAAAACTGGGGTACCAAGCCAAAAATTGCTGTGGTCTACGGCCTTGGCGTTTGTGCGATGGATAGCGGCATTAAAGCCCGGTGGCTGGAAAGAGTGTTTCTCGCCCTCGCTAAAAATACCGCTGTAAAAGCCATCGTGTTTCGGGTAGACTCTCCCGGCGGAGACGGCATGGCCAGCGATGTTGTGGCTGAAGCTATTGTTAAATGCCGGAAACAAAAACCGGTTATTATTTCGCAAGGACAGATGGCAGCTTCCGGCGGCTACTGGCTTTCCATGTATGGCGATGAAATCCTCGCAGCGCCCAGCACATTAACCGGCTCAATTGGTGTAATTTATGGTTGGGTTTATGATAAGGGTTTCGGCAAAAAATTCGGCATGACTTCCGATGTTGTGAAACGCGGCGCTCATGCGGACTTAGGCGCCGGCATTCGGATCCCATTTACCGGTTTGAAAATTCCGGCCAGGAATTTAACCGAAGATGAGCAGAAAAAAGCAGAGCACATTATCCAGTCGCATTATGATGCCTTTGTGAGGAAAGTTGCAAAAGGCCGTGAATTGCCGGAAACACGCGTGCGGGAAATTGCCGAAGGCAGAATTTATACAGGTACAGATGCACTTGCAATTAAACTGATTGATCGCATCGGCGGTTTGTCTTCTGCTATTGAGCTTGCACAAGAAATGGCTGGCTTAAAGGATGAGCCAACATTAGAAATAATTGAAATTCCCAGAAAAAAAGGATTGTTTAATTTGAGGAACCAGATATCTCCATTTGGGTTTTCAGTAAATGAACAAATCGATTTTGAGTTGCTTAAATTCATGATCGAGCACAACGGGACACCTGCCGCTTTGACTTGGCCCGAGTTCCATTTTGGATTGGAATAAATATAATAAAAGTGGAGTTTTAAATCATTAATCCTTATTTTTTGGTTGGAAGGCTATAAGTCTTTTAGGCTGTAGCAGAAATACACCCAAGACCATAGAAACATCTTGGCAGAAATTCAAAATTGTAGAGCTTCAAAGATGTTAGGTGTTTTGGAAATAACATCTCAGAAAACCTAACAGCCTAAAAGCCTACAGTCTAAATATCTAACATTCACTTTGAGGGAGGATTACAACAAATGGCACAAAACTATTCTACGCATAGACGCTTTGTACCGATTTATCATTATGTTTTAGCACTTTTTACCTTGGCAGTACTAATTGGCGCATTTGTAAATCTTTTTAAAAGCGTCGGCACTACCGGTTTATACAGTGCATCTCTTATTGCGCTTATGTCTTTAAATGGATTGCTCACCTTTTTCTTCATGCGGGTATTTGCACTTAAAGCGCAGGATCGCGCCATCCGTGCAGAAGAAAACTTACGCAGCTTTGCAGCAACAGGCAAGCTTCTCGATCCCAAACTTACAACGCGGCAAATTGTTGGTTTACGTTTTGCCGGCGATGACGAATGTGCCGAACTTGCCAAAAAGGCCGCTGAAAACAATATGTCTGAAGATGATATTAAAAAGGCCATTAAAAACTGGAAGGCTGACGAGTACAGGGTGTAATTTCTTCAACCTGGTTCATTAGGATATTTCGACAGGCTCAACAGGCACCTGAGCCTGTCGAAAAACCATTGTAAAAACTGCAATCAAACAACAGACAATATTGTAAATTTTAACCCGTTAGTTTTTAGTTTCCATTCTTTCTTTATTCTTAAACAAAGTAGAAACAACTCTATAGGAAAAACTAAATTCAATCATAAACTCTGGCATAGAACTTGAGTACGGTATGGCGTTGAAATATTTTGAAATCTAATCCTAAATCAAATTAAAGAAGGGAAAATAAGGATGCAAACTACATATATTTTTTTTATTCTAATGATTTTTGTTTCATTCGCCTGTGAACATTCGGCCAGCACAGGCCCCGATCCAACACAAAACGGTACTCCGACAACATTTACAAAAATTCAATCTGATATTTTTACACCGAATTGCGCACTCTCAGGTTGTCATGGCGACACACAGAACCCCAGGTTGAACGCAGGACAGGCTTATGACAATATCGTTAATGTGGTCAGCAGCCAGGGTATAGATTACATTGAACCGGGGGATCCGGCCAACAGTTATCTGTATAAAAAAATTACGGGCACTGGAATTATCGGTACCAGAATGCCGCGGAATGCATCGCCACTTTCAGCCGCAGTCATCGACTCTGTGCGCTCCTGGATTGAAAGAGGCGCACCTAACAATTAAAAGTTTAACTTAAGAGCTATAACACTTTTTTTAAATTCGGGAGACAGGATGAGAAAATCGATTTTTACATTCATAACCATGGCAATTGTCGCATTTACAATTATCACAGGTTGCTCAAATGAAGGGCAACACCAGGCCGCCTTTAGACCTGAAGCTATTAGCGCACACGTCAGATTTCTGGCGGATGATTTACTCGAAGGACGGTTTACCGGGACACGGGGCTACGATCTGGCCGCGGCCTATGTTGCCACTCAGTTCGAGGCCTACGGTCTGGAGCCAGCCGGTGATGATAGTACCTATTATCAACAAGTTCCGTTTCGCAGCGCAACCCGTGTGCCGGGCGCACAATCACTTGTGATTACCAGCAAAGGTAAACAGACCAGGCTTGTCGAACTGAAAGATTTCGTTTTGCGAAACCCGGACCGGATACACATGAAATCCAGTCTCGCAGCCGATGTTGTATTTGCCGGATACGGAATTTCTGAACCGGCAATAGGTCACGATGACTACGCCAACATCGATGCGCAGGGAAAAGTCGTGGCGATGTTCGCACGCGCCCCCGGTACTTTCGCGCCCAACGAGCTTGCATATTACGCCTCCACCAGCTATAAAATGCAGACAGCTGTGGATCATGGCGCGGTTGGGGTTATCTATTTGCTCACACCGGCTAATCTGCAACGCTTCCCTTTCCAGCGTTTTACTGCAAATCCGCAGCGTCCGGCTATGGCGTGGCAGGATGAAGACGGGGGCTTGCATCCCGGGTGGCCACAAATACAAGGACTTATGATCCTAAGTAGACCCGGTGCGGATGCCCTATTCCGGAATTCTCCGGTATCGTTTACCGAAGCTATAGCCACCGCCGAAGCCGGAAAACCACAATCGTTTGATTTAAAGACAAAGCTCCGTATGTCCAGCCGCAGTACGCATCAGGAATTTTCGAGTCCAAACGTCCTTGCTGTTTTGCGCGGCAGCGACCCGGTTCTGAAGGACGAATATGTCGTTTATACGGCGCATCTTGATCACGTGGGAACCGGCGACCCGGTTAATGGCGACCCGATTTATAATGGCGCACACGATAACGCAGTGGGCACGGCAATGATGCTTGAAGTTGCAAGAAACTTTGCTGCTACGGGCACAAAACCAAAAAGGTCGATCATTTTCCTGGCTGTAACCGGCGAGGAACGCGGACTGCTGGGTTCCGCTTATTTTGCAAACAACCCCACTGTGCCGCAAGACCAAATTGTGGCCAATCTCAATTTGGATATGTTCCTGTTGTTGTTTCCAATGACTGAGGTTGTTGCTTTTGGCGCGGAACATTCCTCACTTGGCGCTGTTGCGGAAAGAGCCGCCAAAAAGCTCGGCATCAAACTCACTCCGGATCCGATGCCTGAACAAACTATCTTTGTTCGCAGCGATCAATACTCATTTGTAAAACGCGGCATTCCGGCGCTTTACATAATTGGCGGACTGAATACCGATGCGCCCGGATTTGATGGACCGGCTCTCATCAAAGAATGGCGTAAAAACAGCTATCACAAACCAAGGGACGAGTACGATCCCGCAATGCATTTCGAGTCCGGCGCAAAGGCCGCACACTTCAATTTTCTTATTGGGCTGGAAGTAGCAAATACCGCCGCAAGACCAACATGGAATGAAGGCGATTTTTTTCTGGAAAAATTCGGCAAGTAGCCAAAACTCTGTTTTGTAAGATGGGTGATATGCACGAATGCGATTAAGATTGGAAAACATCAGTCGGGCAGGGACTCTAAACCGGCCTGACTGATGTCTTTTGGGGGTCTTTGATTTCTTCTATCGAACTCAGGTTATTTAATTACCGGCAAAATGTGGTCTGTCACTATCTCTAAGATTAGCCATGCCTTCACCAGGTCTCCCGTCGCAACAATTACTGTCTCTAAATGTGGGACAACATAAATATACTGTCCGGCAGACCCCGCAGCATAATACATGTCATTTACTGCTAATATAGAATCAGGTAGCGCTCTTTCAACCCCTAACCGCCACCACTTGAATCCATACTCCGAACGGCTGCCAACTACCGACGCTTTGGTCGATTCATCAATCCAACTCTCCGAAATTACCCGCCGGTTTTCGAACATGCCGTTGTTTAAATAAAGCAGGCCAAACTTTGCCATATCTATTGGCCGCATAAACAGGCCAAAAGCTGTATTACAAAGCAATTCCGTATCGCCATAAACAAGATCTTCCCATCGCCAGGTTTCAATACCAATTTGGGGAAACAAGTTTTCACGAGCAAATTCATCGGCAGGCATACCGGTGACTTTTTCAAGAACTGCCGAAAGTAACAGCGTGTTGCCATTATGATAATAGAATTCAGTTCCGGGTTGAAACGCCATGGGCTGTTCAAGAATATCTCCAATTAAATCCGGAGAATCCCTGGTACTAAAACTTTCTATCTGCCAGTCAATACCTGTCCGCATTGTCAGAATATCTTTCAATGTGATTTCGGCTTTTAGGGAATCCCCGTTGCGAGCATAATTATATTCCGGGAGGTAATCAAAGAGTTTGGTATTCACGCTTGCAATCAATCCTTTGTCGATGGC
>JAJDAE010000011.1 GCA_029262035.1 Candidatus Zhuqueibacterota bacterium | reverse complement strand
GTCGATTATAACGGCAACCCACAGACAGGCGGTTTTGGCGGCTTTGTCTTTGACAGCCAAAATGGACAGCCTTTAATCTGGACTTTAAGTGAACCATATTATGCACGCGGGTGGTGGCCGTGTAAAGATGTACCCGCCGACAAAGCAGACTCAGTTGACATCGTGGTAACGGTGCCCTCTACGCTTTTGGCTGCATCAAATGGCCGCTTAATTTCGGAACAAGACAATAATAATGGCACCAAAACATTTCACTGGCAGGAACGCTACCCCATTCCCACCTATCTTGTCTCACTTGCCATCACCAATTATACAAAATTCTCCGAGTGGTTCAAATACAGCCCGAATGATTCCATGGAGATTACAAATTATGTTTATCCCTCGAGTTTGGCTTCCGCTAAGAGCGGCCTTGCAGAACTGCCTGACATGCTGGACTTTTTTCATAAAACCTTTGGCCCGTACCCATTTCTCAAAGAAAAATACGGCGTTGCCCAGTTTGGCTGGAGTGGTGGTATGGAGCACCAGACTTTATCAAGCCAAGGCAACTTTGGTCAGGTTTTGAATGTGCATGAGTTGGCACACCAGTGGTGGGGCGATATGATCACCAACGCCAACTGGTCGGAGATTTGGCTGAATGAGGGGTTTGCCTCCTACAGCGAAGCGCTCTATTTTGAAGAAATTGTTGGCGAAGACTACTATCACAAATATATGTCCTGGATGGACTGGAACTATTCCGGGTCGATTTACCGAACGGATACAACCTCCGTCTCCAGTTTATTTAACGGTATTGTGTATGATAAGGGCGCGTGGGTCTTACACATGCTGCGACACGTTGTCGGCGATAGTAATTTTTTTGATATTTTACAAGCCTATGCTGCTGATCCCAGGTTTAAATATGGCAATGCTACAACCGCCGGTTTCAAGGATGTCTGCGAAACTGTTTCGGGGCGGGCTCTGGATTGGTTTTTTGAACCATGGATTTTGGGAAACGGGCGGCCGTTATATCTTTTCGCATGGCAAGCGCAAAGTGTTGAAAACGGCACCCGTCTGGATTTATCCATTGAGCAAACACAGGTTGCCTCAGACCGGCTCTATCCAATGCCGATAGATTTACAAATTGAAGCAGCCAATCAGGACACTACTATCACCATTTTTAATAACGCTGCTTCACAGATTTTTTCGTTCGTGTTACCGTTTGAACCGACCAATGTAACTTTGGACAAAGAGAATTGGATATTGAAACAAGTTGATGAGGTTCTCTATACTTCGGTAGAGGATCAAGCCCAGACGCCTAATCAATTTGCATTACGCCAGAACTACCCCAATCCCTTCAATGCTGGTACCACCATTACTTTTGAGTTAGAAAAATCAAGCGAGATAGAGTTGAAGCTCTACAATCTTTCCGGACAATTGGTACGGGTATTGGCGAATAGTTCTTACGGCGCTGGCCGTCACAGAATTAATTGGAATGGAAAAGGTGAGCATGGCCGCAGCCTGAGTTCGGGTATTTATATCTATCAAATAAATAGCGGTAATTTTAAAAAATCGAAAAAACTTATTTTGATGAAGTAGAAGGGTGTGACAGGTATAGCCAATTACTCCGTCAATGTGAAAAAGAGTTTACCAATTGCTGATAAATTTTCATCTATTATCTTGACTTTTATTGCTTTTTTCCTCAAATAGGATGCACTAATAAATTTTGTGTATCCTGCTCCCCTCGAAAGATGGTTTTGTCAAAGCTCAGAAACCAGAAACCTGGTGTACTGAGCCTGGCGTTATTTAATCCCCAAAGGAAAAATTATGCTGCACAAACAATTCGGAGAAGAATAGCTATTGGGTCGATACCATTTTTATAAACGAACTAGAATAATTTAATATTAATAGAAAGAACAACTATGATTGCAACAACGAACATGTCAATTTTATTTGGCCAACAAGTGTTATTTAAAGATGTCTCCATTAAGTTTGTTGAAGAAAACTGTTACGGACTGATTGGCGCTAATGGCTCCGGGAAGTCAACTTTTCTGAACGCTCTTTCAGGTGAAGTAGATATTAGCACCGGCGACATTCAACTTCCCCGGGGAAAGCGTATTGCGACGCTCCGTCAGGATCATTTTGCATTTGATAAATACACGGTTATGCAAACAGTCCTTATGGGGCACATGAAATTGTATGAACTTTTTCAGGAGAAAAACCTCTTAGAAGCCAAAGCCGATATTACGGATGAAGAGGGTATGCGAGTCTCTGAGATTTATGGTGAACTAGCCGATCTTGACGGTTACGAGGCTGAGTCGGATGCAGGCAAGCTTTTGGACGGGCTTGGCATAACTGCTGATATGCATGATACCCCAATGAAGGCCCTTGACGGCGGTGTTAAGGTACGGGTGTTGTTGGTCCAGGCGCTGTTTGGAAACCCGGATATCCTGCTTCTCGATGAACCCACGAACCATCTTGATCTTGAATCTATCACCTGGCTGGAAGAGTTTCTTTATAATTTTCAAAATACGGTTATTGTGGTGAGCCATGACAGGCATTTTCTGAATAAAGTTTGTACCCACATTGCGGATATCGATTTCAAGACAATTAAAATTTATGCAGGAAACTATGATTTTTGGTATCATGCAAGTCAGCTTGCCGTTCAACGTTTTCAAGATGATAAGCGAAAGCGCGATGCAAAAATCAAAGATCTCCAGGACTTTATTGCACGTTTTTCTGCCAATGCCTCAAAGGCGCGCCAGGCCACATCCAGAAAGAAATTGGTGGAAAAAATGACTCTCGATGATATGCCGTCATCATCCAGAAAGCGTCCCTGGGTTGAATTTAAGCCAGAACGGAAGTGTGGAAATAACATACTTCAGGTCACCGGCTTAAATAAAACCATAGATGGTGAACAGCTTTTAAAGGATATAACTTTTACGGTCAATGGCGGCGACAGGATTGTTTTTATCGGATTCAACAATAATATCAAGACGGTTCTTTTCGATATTATTTCAGGTAACCTCGAACCGGACAGTGGGACTTATGAGTGGGGCGTTACGATAACACCCACATATATGCCGCGAGATAATACCGAGTTCTTTAAGGGTAATGTGAACTTAATCGATTGGCTGCGCCAATATTCGAGAGAGGAGAAAGATGAGCCTTTTCTTCGGGGATTTTTGGGCAGAGTGCTTTTCTCCGGTGATGATGCCCTGAAAAAAGTAAATGTGCTTTCCGGTGGTGAAAAAGTAAGATGTATGCTGTCGCGGTCAATGCTTGCCGGCGCGAATGTACTCATCTTTGATGAGGCCACCAACCATCTTGATCTTGAAGCGATAACCGCAGTGAACGATGGGATGAAAAAGTATTCTGATGTTATTTTATTCGGTTCGCATGATCATGAATTAATCAGCTCTGTTGCGAACCGGGTTATTGAGTTCACCCCCAAAGGTATTATTGATAAAGAAATGACTTTTGATGAGTACTTTTCCGACCCAAGAGTTAGTGAGAGACGAGATGAAATGTATGATGGTCATCGGCGGCCGGTTCTTTAAGTGAGGCTCCCTGCGCGTTTAGAACTTTGGGAGACTATTTTTTGTTGCTTCTTTGTATCTTTGTGGGTAAGCTCAAAGTTGTGTTTCCGGATAGCATGATACTTTTCATGTTATCCAGATCTGTATAATAGCTTGGTTAGGATTCTTGTGTATTCCATTGGAGAAAATTAAATGATACAAAAAAAGTATTTTTATTTAATCTTGACTACACTGTTCTTTCAGTTTTCATTTGTTCAGGGAGCAGATTCATTAGAGGTGAAATATATTTTTTGGTCTCCACCTAAATACTCATTGAATAATTCAGAGTACAAATTCGCAGGTAGTTTGTTCTCCATTGGGAATTATAAAACTGAATTTACAAATACTTTTGATCAAGATTCAGAAGAATACAACTATTTAAAAAAATCAGAAACTAAACTGAAAGTTGGGAATATATTATTCGCAATTCCTGCAGGACTATGTTTTGGCTTTGCAATAGCGACCGAAAAACATCGTACAGCTTTTATAATCGCGGGTTCAGCCTTAGCTCTGGGTGACATTTATTTAGGAATCTCAAGCTACCAAGATCTTAAAGTTGCAGTTAGAAAAAGAAACAAACGCATAATAATGCCTACGGTTGGAATAAAATTTTGATTAAGTAAGGCGAAATTTGACTTTGAAGTCAGCAAAGTCTGGGTTGTGATAGCCAGCATTTCCTAACCCGTAGCTGGTAAGGACGCCTAATCAACAGCGCGATTTTCTAATTTTAGGAAGTTGGCAACAATGGTTACTTTAAATAAAATTCTTGTACAAACCCGGCGCCCCACAGCTAAGTGTTAGGAAGAAAGTAAATGTTATGAAGTCTATTTTATTAATTCCGACCGCACCCGCAACCCGGCAGTTCAAAGCCCAGCCCGTCCTGCCAAATAAATGCGTCGCTTGCGCCCGGTTTTTCCCAATAAAATCGGTCATGTTTTTTAGGATGATTGCCGACCTCGTCCATGGTAAAAGCATCATACAGCCGGCCATTGATCATGGTATAAATGATGGTCTCGCTGTTGTAAATATCCTCCAACGGGTTTTTATCCAGGATGAGCAAATCCGCTAACTTCCCTTTTTCTATGGAGCCAATTTCTTTACCCATACCGATATACTCAGCGCCATAGAGTGTTGCACTGCGGAGAGCTTCCATGTTCGTCATCCCGCCTTGCACAAACATCCACAATTCCCAATGGGCGCCAAGACCCTGGCGTTGGCCGTGCGCTCCAAGTTGTACTTTGCCGCCTGCATCAATCAATGCTTTTGCGTCCCGTGCCATACTGAAATGACCATAATCTTTCTCAGGCAGTTTGAAGCGGCGTATCGAACGCGCATCCAGAATAGCACGCGGATGGAAATTTAGCAGCCGTTTGTTTTCCCAAACATTGGTTTTGTCATACCAGTAATTCTCACCCCAAACCGCGCCATAACCAACCACCAAAGTCGGGGTGTGACCAACGCCGCTCTCCCCCCAAAGTGTCAGCACATCTTTGTAAAATGGTGTAATGGGTACGGCATGTTCAACCCCTGTATGTCCATCCAAAATCATGGTCATATTGTGAAAGAAAGTTGAACCGCCTTCAGGATAAACCATCATTTCTAACTCGCTGGCTGCTTTTAAAATCTGCTGTCTTTGATTACGCCGTGGCTGATTATAGCTTTTTACTGAAAATGCACCAACTGCCTTCATGCGGCGTAAATGTGAACGCGCATCATCCAGAGAATTGACCAAAGCTTTGAAATCACCATCCGCTCCGTAAAGAATTCTTCCGGTAGAAAAAATTCGCGGGCCTACGAGGATGCCTGTTTTGACCATCTCAGAATGAGTAAACACCATTTCCGTATTGCTGGAAGGATCATGGGTTGTGGTTACGCCGAACGCCAGATTTGCATAATACGGCCAGCTTTGTTGTGGAGAAATGCCGGTCATTCCCTGCCACATATGGGCATGGACATCTACCATTCCCGGCATTATTGTTTTGCCCGAAACATCAATGGTTTTATATCCTGCCGGCACAGAGCTCTCACCGGACTCAACTCCAACGATACGATTGCGCTCTATGAAGACCGTACCACTTTCTATAACTTTATCACCAACCATAGTGATGATGCGAGCGCCGGTCAGAGCAAGTTTGCCGGCGGGGATATCAGATTTAAGTTCAAGCTCAATTTTTAAACCGATACTGTCTGGAGCGGGAAGACTATCCGGGGCACCTGTCACAAAAGTAAAGCTCTCATTTAAAGCGCGGGTAAAATACTCCTGGCCGATAGTCCAGTGCAGTTTTTGACTGTCGCCTGACCAATGCAAATTGATTCCGGCATCACGGGTAATTTGGGTTACCGGAAAGTCTTTGGTTTTCTCTGCAAGTGTAATTGTCCGCCCGGTCTTAGGAAATGGTGCGACATAGGCATTATGCAATTCTAAAAAAACTATCCAGTTTTCATCGGGGCTGGGTACAATTTGATTGACATATTTTAGTTTGAAATGTTCACGCTCATCACCGCCAGTCAGTTGTACGCTTTTGTAGGTTTTGTCGATGCTGTTTTTGGTTTCCAGAAAGTAGATACGCTTGCCGTTTTTACTAAACCGTGGCTCTGTCCCTGAATCACTGACAAGAGTTCCCTTGCCTCCCGAGGCAGACATCCAATAAATTCCAGGCTCTGTTCCATTAGTTAGTCCAATAATTGCATCGCCAGTTACACGTTCATAGACAATTTGGCTGCCATCGTTTGAGAAAGATGGCCTCCGGTAAAAACCTTTATGCCGGCTCAATAAAGTCGGTTTTTTGCCATCTAATTTGGTTTTATAAATTGCACCATGATTTTCATCACTCCAAGTTGTGTAAACCAGCCACTTGCTATCCGGGCTAAATGCCGGCCAATATTCAAAATGATTGGATTGAGTAAGTCTCGTTGGCTTGCCATCGGGCATGCGTTTTTTCCAGAGTTGCCCCACTGCATTAAACACCAGCCATTTTCCGTCAGGAGAAGTAATGGCGTGACGGATCATCTTAATTTCTACTTTATCGGTGAAGACATCCTGTTCAAAAAGCGGCGGTTTGTGGACGGCGTGCTTTGCATTTACTTCGAATGGAATATTTTTTAAAACTTTGGTCGCGACGTCAATATTCCAGATCTTTCCCTTTGCCCAAAAAATAATAGTTTTTGAATCGGGAGTCCAGTCAAAGTTGGGATACAAACCAAAGATAGCCCAGGTTTCCTGCTGATCTTTAGTGAGGCCATCATAGAGCGGTCGCTGCTCCCCGGTTGCAAGGTTTTGCACATACAGAACACTTTCTGAGCGTACGCGTCGGACAAAAGCCATGGTTTTACCATCCGGCGAAATTTGTGGACGCACCGCGCCGCCTGGCCCGGTAATTATATTCCTAATCTTGCCGGTTTCCCTGTCAAGACGCCTAATCATATAAATTTGTCCGTGAGGGTCTTTGTTGTATCGAAACATGCCGCCCGAACTCATGTCTTCACTAAAATAAACATATCGCCCATCTGGCGAAACACACGGCTCGCCCGCGTCCTGCTGGTCATTTTTGCGTTTGGTGAGCTGTAGGCCTTTGCCACCCGAAATATG
>JAJDAE010000002.1 GCA_029262035.1 Candidatus Zhuqueibacterota bacterium | reverse complement strand
GATAAGATCCGAAAGTACGTGAAGTGGCAGGAGCAACGCGAGCGCGAAATAGAGAATCAACAAAGGAAAAAATAATCATTAACAGGATACCTTCCAGGTATAAAATATCAAGCCACCACCTCTGGTGGTGGTAGTTGACTTCCAGATATTTTTGATCCCTTTAACGCGGTTCCCTATCTCAACACAAATGATGGTATTGGCGGCAAGTGGGAAATTCTTCTTGGTGATACTGAGGTAACAGCCGCAATTACAGATACTGGCATAGTTGCTTTTTACGACGAACTTCGAAAGTGGGTATCAGTAAATTCAATCGTAGAAGAGGCTGATTCAATAAGGATAATCCCGGATTATAGTGCAACTTTTATTGAAGGAATCGGCTTTAGCCGATTTGATACCGATACGTTAGTCTACGCCAGGATTGATGGGATAGAGTTCGGCTCCCCTGTCGTTGGCATTAGACATGAGAATAATAACCACTCTAGTCTACCTGATATGTTTGAACTACAAGTCTATCCAAATCCAATCAGAAATCGAACAACGATTTCACTTCAAAATTTACATAAGCCTGAAGTGGAAATTCAAATCTTTGATATACTCGGGCGGGTGGTACGAGAATTTAAAGCTAATTCTAACAATACAAATTCAATTCAGATCAATTGGGATGGTATGGATTATAATGGCAGCCCCACCTCTAACGGAACTTATTTTGTCAGGGTAAGAGCCGGCAAGGAAATCCAAGTAATTAAATTCACCATTTTACGGTAAAACTGGGAGGTTTTAGTCTCGTTCCCACGCTCCTGCAGAATGCCTGGCCAGACGCTCTGCGTCGAGGAATGGGGCCACTGTAATCAACAGGGCACAGAGCATCCAGACAGGCATTCCACCGGAGACCGGTGGAACGAGATAATTCTATCGTAGCATAAATCCATGCTCGTTTGCCAAAAAAATTATGCAGGCAACCACCCAATGACTATGAGTTGTCCCAAAATCAGCACAGCACGCCCGAAAATGACTGAGAGGCACCATAAAATGATTCAGCCGCAGTTAAAAATGGCTGTGGTTCACTTAAAAGTGGTATTCCGTCTGACAAAAATGGTAAACCGGCGGTTAAAAATGATATCCCATCTGCCAAAAATGGTAAAGCCGCAGTTAAAAATGGTAAAAGGGCAGTTAAAAATAATAAATCGGCAACAAAAACCATAAAAAACGAGAAGTTAAAGGAGGTTCTTGAAAACGTCTCCCCATTTATTCGGTAGTTACACAAAGTTTCTGATACTACCAGGAGTGAAAAATTGAAATCACCACTCCCTGCATTTTTTTATTTGTGTTTAATCCTAATCTCCTTTATCTTCCACAATCAATCCTGTTGAATCTTGTGAGTCCTGTTAAAGTTTTATTCTCGATTACTTGTTTTAGTTTTAGGCCATGTCATGCCACTATATAATTGGGGCGTCTCCTTTTTTAATGCGCTGTTAAATTTCATTTATCCCCCAATTTGTATTTGTTGCGAAGCTCGTTTACAGAATGAAGAAAAATTATTTTGCACCAACTGCTGGCAGAAAGTCGAACCCGTGGAATCAAACAATCCCGATGAACTCACAGCTTTGAAAGTTTGGGGCAGTTTGCCGCTTGAAAAAGTAAAGTCGCTTTGGTGGTTTGATGATTTTATTCAAAATGTTATACATGAAATGAAATATAACCGTAAGTTATCTTTGGCCAAAAAACTGGGCGTTGATTTGGCAGACTCAATTCTTCGTGATAGTGATTTTGCCAGCGCAGATTTATTGATTCCGGTACCATTACATAAATATAAGCAAAGAGAGAGAGGGTTTAATCAAAGTCTATTGTTGGCGAAATCCATCGCGCAAAATACCGGGCTCGCGGTCGATGATAAAGTTTTAAAGCGTGTTCAGAAAACACAAGTTCAAGCAAAACTAAATGCTGAACAACGAATGAAAAATGTAGACACTGCTTTTGAGGTAGTCGATGGCAACAGAGTTAAGAATAAAAAAGTGATTTTGATAGATGATGTGTGTACCACAGGTGCAACTTTATTTGCTTGTGCAAACGTTTTATTGAATGCCGGTTGCGACCAGGTTCTTGCTGTAACGGTCGCCAAAGCTCGCGATTTTGAACATAGTTCTGAAGTCTAATTTGTGCTTGACATTTCAGCAAATAATTATTACTTTAGCTTCGTTTTTTGAAGACCTTAGCGCAATTTTTTAGTTGTTTTAGATAACTATTTTTCAAATAAAAAAGCGCATTCACGGGGAAATAAGTGGGTTTTGAGGTCGAGAAGGGGGCAGGTTGAGTTTTGTTTTTCTAGTTTATCAAATAAGGAGATTGAACAATGGCAGTTAAGGTGGGCATTAACGGGTTTGGGAGAATTGGAAGAAATATTTTTCGTGCGGCTAAAAAACTAGGAAGTGATATTGAGTTTGTTGCAGTAAATGACTTGGCAGATGCAAAGACTTTAGCGCACTTATTAAAGTATGACTCAAATTTCGGTGTTTTAGAAAGCGAAGTAAAAGTAGAAGGCGATTCAATTGTTGTTGATGGACAAGCAATCAAAGTAAAGGCAGTCAGGAATCCAGAGGAATTAGCATGGGGTGATTTGGGCGTTGATATTGCGATTGAGTCTACCGGGCTTTTTACAGCAAGAGAAAATGCCAGCAAGCATCTTACCGCAGGTGCTAAAAAAGTAATCATCAGTGCACCCGCAAAAAACCCTGATATTACAATTGTAATGGGTGTGAATCATGAAAAGTACGATCCTGATTCTCATAACATTATCTCGAATGCATCTTGTACTACAAACTGTTTAACACCTGTTGCTAAAGTTGTAAGAGATAATTTTGGAATCGTTAAGGGGTTAATGACCACGATCCATTCGTACACAAATGATCAGCAAATACTGGACTTACCTCATTCAGATCTCCGCAGGGCGCGTGCTGCAGGTTTATCTATGATACCAACCACGACCGGCGCTGCAAGAGCAGTTGCAGAAGTTATTCCGGAGCTCAAAGGAAAAATCGATGGTATGGCGATTCGCGTTCCTACTCCGAACGTGTCAGTTGTGGATATTGTTTTCCAACTTGAGAAAACGACGACGACTGAAGAATTGAATGCTGCTTTAAAACGCGCTTCCGAAGGAGAACTTAAAGGTGTTTTAGCATACACAGAAGAACCTTTGGTATCTAAAGATTTTAATGGCAACCCACATTCTTCTATCGTTGATGCACTTTCTACAACAGTTCTGGAAGGAAGCATGGCAAAAGTTCTGACTTGGTATGACAATGAATGGGGATTTTCAAACAGAGTCCTTGATTTGGTTAAACATATTTCCACCAGTTTATAAAGAAGATTGAGAATTCGATGAGTAGAAGACTAATTATTGGCGGTAACTGGAAAATGTATAAGACGCCTTCAGAGGCAGCTGCTACTGCTAAATCGTTAAAAGTGAAATTGATTAATGTCGAAAATGTGGATGTCGTTGTTTGCCCGACTGCCATTGACATTCTGGCTGTTCGTGAAATTGTAGCTGGCACCAATATAAAAATTGGTGGTCAAAATATGTATTATCAGGACGAAGGTGCTTTTACCGGTGAGATTTCCGCCGATATGCTGAAAGACGCCGGTTGTGATTATGTGGTTGTCGGCCATTCAGAACGCCGTCATGTATTTGGCGAAACTGACGATGAAATAAATAAAAAAATTGTCAAGGCACTTTCGAAGGGGCTTGTTCCAATTTTTTGTGTTGGTGAAAAACTGGAAGAGCGGAATGCCGGGAAAACTGAAGATGTGGTTGGAGGTCAGTTAAAAGAAGGGCTGGCTGGTATAGAAATAAATAGCGCTGAAAAATTAGTGATCGCTTATGAACCTGTTTGGGCAATTGGAACCGGTGTAACTGCTTCGCCGGAACAAGCCGAAGAAGTTCATCGGTTTATTCGAAAATTTTTGACTGATATTTATGGCAATGCTCTCGCCCAACAAATACGAATTCAATACGGCGGCAGCGTAAAGCCCGCCAACGCAGATGAACTACTTGGGCAGCCTAATATCGATGGTGCATTGGTCGGTGGTGCAAGTCTTGATCCGGATAGTTTTACTGCAATTATAAAATCAGCGCAAAGCGTTTAATAGGAAATAATTATGTTATCTTTTTTGATGTTCATTTATATTGTTGTTTGTTTTGGTTTAATTTTAGTCGTGCTGTTGCAGTCTAGTAAAGGCGGTGGTTTGGCCGGCGCTTTTGGTGGCGGTGGCGGTGATATGGGCGCTGTTTTTGGCGGTCGTGGCGCAGCTTCATTTCTCAGTAGATTAACAACATACCTGGTAGTAGCTTTTATGGGCTTGGCGTTGGTTATCTCTCTCCTTAGCAAGAGTGGTACTGACAACGGTGGCCTTGTACAGCAAGAGCAAAGTAAGCGAGAAACTGTTGTAACACCAACTCCGGCCTCAGGGTTACCTATAGTGCCAACAGGTGGGGATGCCAATGTTCTACCTGCTGAAACAAGTGGAAGCGCTACACAGTCCGACTCGGAGCAATAACTTTTTATAGATTTACCGCCGCCGAGGTGGTGAAATTGGTAGACACGCACGGTTGAGGGCCGTGTGGGGCAACCCATGGGGGTTCGAGTCCCCCCCTCGGCACAAAGTCATTTCAATATTATATTACCATGATGTGTTCAAAACGGAACTCCATTCATATAAATAACATATAATTTACTAATTGAGTCTGAAAAGACTTTTATAATTTGGGAATATTTTGAAAATAATTGGAGGGTTCATGAATTTTTTTAATGGTCATAAAGTACTTTTACTGCTTGTATTGGCGTTAATGGTTAGTTATTCTGGTCTGCAGGCACAAGACTTACAACAACAGAAACAACAAAAAGTTGTCGAAATCCGTGATATTGATAAGCAACTTAATGATAATCCATCTGCTGAGCAATACGACACCTTAATTGAAAAAAGGAAGAAGATTGAGGCTGAAATTAAGGATATAAATGGCAAGTTGATGGCTGACGCGGAAGTAATGAAAAAAATTAATGCTGCAAAAAAATCTTATAATGAGGGCAACACCGCATTAAAGTTAGGTCAATACCAAACGGCTATTTCCCACTATGATAAAACAATTTTAATGGATGCTACATTTTACAAAGCATATTATGGAAAAGGCTTAGCTTATTATAGATTGCGGAAATACTCAGATGCCGTAAAGGCCTACCAGGGTGCTGCTGAACAGAATCCATCCTATGTTAATTCTTATATAGAAATGGGAAGAGTTTATGATAAACTTGGTCAGGTAGATTATGCGATATCTGCATATAAATCAGCTGTAAAAAATGATCCTACTTCTGCAAAAGCAAGTTATCAATTGGGAAGAGTTTATTTGCAGAAAAAGAAAAATTATAATAAAGCCGCTCAGAGTTTTATGCAGGCTACCACTGTTAACGCGGATTATGATTTAGCTTTTAATATGCTGGGAGTTAGTCTTACTGAACTTGGTAGATATGAAGAAGCTTTATTGGCGCTTGAAAACGCATTGAGTGTAACCAAAAAGAAAAAGTGGAAAGAGCCTTATTACCGCAAAGCTATCATATACAACAAACAGGGTAAATATAATAGCGCTAAAAGCGCGGCTGAACAGTCCTTAACTTTTAAGAAAAATTATGCACCTGCAGCTTATGAAGCCGGCAAGGCTGCAAAATCATTGGAGCAATTTGATCAGGCGGTTAGTTATTTTCAAATTTGTGCCAAAGATAGGCAGTGGAAGCGGACTGCTGATTATGAAATTGACCTGATTGTTAATCGAGAAAAGTATGGCGGGTAATAAGTAGAATTTATTCAATTATTTAAAAGCACCCATTTCCTAATTTTTAGGGTGGGTGTTTTTTTTATTACAATTATACAGGAAAAGGATGAATCGTCCCTGGTTACAGCATTATGATAATGGGGTTCCCGAGTCAATTGACTTTCAGGACATCTCATTAAATCAAATTTTTGAAGATGCTGTAAATAATTCGCCAAATGTAGATGCAATTTATTATTTTGGAACAAGAATAACTTATTCCGAGCTTGAAAAGTATGTAAAACAATTCTCGAAAGCGCTGATAAGGCTTGGCCTAAAAAAGGGCGATCGCGTTGCCCTCATGCTCCCGAATATTCCACAGTATGTAATTTTTCATTTTGCAATTTTGCGCGTTGGAGGCATTTTAGTGCCAACAAATCCACTTTATGTTGAAAGAGAGTTGGCATATCAAATCAATAATAGTGGTGCCGAAATCATCATTACTTTGGATATATATTATCCTAAAGTTGCAGCTATTAAAGAGAGTACCTCTCTACGGTGTATCATCATAAATAAAATTAGTGAATTTTTACCCTTTCATTTAAAAGTTTTTTATCCGATAAAAGCAAAAAAGAGTGGGTACTATACAAAAGTGCCGCGTTTGCCAGGCGTTCATTTTTTCAACGATTTGTTAACCGAACCGTTTCCTTTTGATTTGCCTGACTTGGAGGTTAAACCTGGCGATATAGCGATTTTACTTTATACAGGCGGAACAACAGGACTCTCGAAAGGAGCAGTTTTAACCCACCAAAATCTTATTGCCAACGTAATGCAAACATGTGCATGGTATTGTTTCGTGGAAGAAAAGAAAGAAGCCATACTATCTGCACTGCCCTTTTTTCATAGTTACGGATTGACAACTTGTTTACACATGGCTGTTTATATAAAATCAAAAATGATTTTAATTCCGAATCCTCGGGATCTTAAAGCTGTGCTCAATGCAATTCAAAAAGAAAAGGCTACACTCTTTCCTGGCGTCCCGACCTTGTATATTGCAATTAATAATTTTCCCAAAATTGAAAAATATGATCTTTCTTCAATTAAGGGCTGCATAAGTGGCGGCGCTGCTTTGCCTCTTGAAGTAGCAAGAAAATTTGAAGATATTTCAAAAGGTAAGTTGATTGAAGGTTATGGTTTATCGGAAACGTCTCCTGTAACCCACGCCAACGCGCTGAAGGGTTTACGTAAAGAGGGCGCTATTGGTATGCCTGTACCAAATACCGACGCCCGAATAGTTGACCCGGAAACAAAAGAGGTTCTGGCTGTTGGTGAGTTGGGGGAATTAGCGGTAAAGGGGCCGCAAGTTATGCAGGGCTACTGGAAAATGGAAAGTGAGACAGAGCAGGTTTTAAAAGATGGCTGGCTGTTTACCGGTGATATGGCAAAAATGGATGAAGATGGTTTTTTTTATATTTTGGACCGCAAGAAAGATATGATAATTGCCGGCGGATTTAATATTTATCCGCGAGAAATTGAAGAAGTTTTGTTTGAACATCCCGATATAGAAGAAGCTGCAGTTGTTGGAATTCCTGATGAGTATAGAGGGGAAACGGTCATGGCATTCATCGTTTGTAAGAAGGGTAAATCAATCACGGTTGATGAAATTCTTGCATTCTGTAAAAGTAATTTAGCATCTTTTAAAAGACCTAAATCTGTAGAGTTCAGGGAATCCTTGCCTAAGAGTAATATTGGGAAAGTTTTAAGGCGGGTTCTAAAGGAAGAAATGCTAAATTCGGGTGGTGACTAGTAAGACGGAATCATCCGGTATAATTAAATTTTGGAAAAAATTATTGATTTAATGCATGAAAATAATAATTTAAAAGGCATGATAGTTTCCGACATATGCCTATGAATGACCTGAAAATTGCTTACGAAATTGTTGAAGGATATGATGATGTTGTCCGAATCCCGTTAGGCAATATCGATGACGCCAGTTTCGTTTTTGATGTTCTAAAAGACACATTTGATAATTGTCTTCAAAAAGGTTACAGGAAATTTGTTGTAGATCTTGAAAATGTAGAGTATCCAAACACATCATTAATTGCTTTGCTACTGGAAGTAACTTCAAGAGCGCGTCGTTTGGACGGAGATGTTAAAATTAATAATCTGGCTTCATCTGCAAAAAACAATCTGGAAACATTTTCTCCGGGTAATTATCTTTCATTGATTGAGGATGAAACCAGCGCATTGAATGATTTTCACGCTGAATTACAAAATGATACAGAGCAGAGTACAATTCCCATCGAAAGTGATAACAAAATCGAAACGCCAACTGAAGAGTCTGAACAAGTTTTTTCCTCCGTGGATATTGTTGAAGATCCTATAATCGAAAAGCTACAAGATCAGTACGTTGAGGGTCAGCCGGAAGCTGAGCCACAGATAACGACCCCTCCAGCTGAAATACAAAACAGAAAAGGGGAACGAAATCACCTGAAAGTAGAAAGCAGTAACAACTATCTTTACACAATTTGTGACTTCGTGACGAATTATGCCTCAAGGGCAGGGTTTGACTCTAAAGAAGTTGGAAAAATTAAAATTGCAATTTATGAGGCCTGCTTGAATATAATCGAACATGCGTATCATTCAAGCCCTGAAAATTGGATCGATGTTTGGATTGAATATAATGAAGAAATATTCAAGATAATTCTTCAAGATTATGGTACAGGTTTCGAAGGCTTTTCAGAAAAGCAATATGATGTTATGTCTGCAATGGATGGTCGACAAACAGGTGGTTTTGGGCTTTACATAATAAGTCGTTCTATGAATGAAATAGATTATCGTCCCGATCCAAAGCGTGGAAATCGATTAACGCTGATAAAATACCTTCCTCAAGCATCTAATTAAACTTTTTAATTTAAGTTGGCTAAAAAAAGATTACTTGATGTTCTCCGCGAGTTCCGGCATGAGAAAACTAAATTAGTACCATTGTTGATAGTTATTGGCTTGGTTGGACTTGTTTTGCCAATAATACCAGGGATAGCACTTCTTTACCTTGCTTTCACTCTCATTCGCGATCATAAAAAATAGGTCATTTCTGTTTCAACTATTGAATGCGATTTGGTTGCCAGTTTGGCGTATATTTTTTGAGTTTTTTTATGGCATATTATTTGCAAATTAGGACTGTTTAGTTGTTAGCTGACTAAATGGCAGATAATTACGACAAAGGAACAGGATTTCTTTTTAATGTCTCAAAAAGATCTTTATAAAATTTTGGATGTCGCAGAAAGTGCTACTGCGGATGTTATTAAAAAGGCATACAGGAAATTAGCAAAAGAATGCCATCCCGATGCACATCCTGGCGATCAACAAGCAGAGGAAAAATTTAAAGAGGTTTCTGAGGCTTATAATGTTTTAAGTGATTCAAAAAAGCGACGTCAATACGATCAACTCAGGCGGTTAGGTTATGGGAGTAACAGAAGAACTAATGGATTTAATCAGCCTGGCCTCGATTTTGATTTTAGTGAGATTTTTAATCAAGCACAAGCAGGTAGAAGGCCGAGATACAAATCTAGTGATAGTAATTTTGACGATATGCTTGGTTTAGGTGGACTGGGTGATTTGTTCAGTCAACTTTTCGATAAACAGCCGGGCAATGCAAAAACAAGAAATGGTGTTCGTAATCATTTTGACATTAATACCACTCTTGAGATACCATTTGCAACAGCCGTGAATGGCGGCAAGGTAGTATTTCGAGTAGCTGAAAAAGGGGAAAGACAGTTTTCGTTAAATATTGCAGCCGGTACAAACGAGGGCAAGAAGCTGAGACTTTCCGGACATGGGAAAGGTGATCTGGATGGACGTGCCCAGGGAGATCTTATCGTTAAAATTAAAGTCGCTCCTCATAAGTTTTTCCGTTTGGATGGAATGGACATAAATTGTGAGATTCCCTTGCAAAAAAAGAAGGCTAAAAAGGGTACTATTGTGCGTGTGAAAACCGTTTATGGCAATAGTGTTGAATTAAAAATCCCTCCCAACACAATTGAAAATAAAACGTTTAGGCTAAAGGGAATGGGAGTAAAAACAAAAGACAATCAAGGTGACCAATACGTTAAAATAGAGTTGACGTGATTTGTAATGTTTTATTTAATACGGAACTTATTTTTAAACGGAAAGGTAAACCATGTTGTTTAATTTCTTTTTGTTAAGTAACTGGGAGGCAAAAAATGCAAAATAATAAAAGAGCTGCGGTTATAATCTTGTCAGTATTTGTCGGGTTGATTTTTGGGTTGGTTATCGCCTCAAATTTAAGTTTAACACAAAATGGTTTTGCTGGTAACGACTCAAATACAGCAATAAACTCAGTTGCCAAAGCGACTGTAGAACCTGTGGAACAAATAAATTCGGATATTGAGTCAACAAGTCGGGCTTTTGTTGAAATTGCAAAAAGGGTAACTCCGGCTGTTGTTTCAATTACCAGTGAAAAGATGGTTAAAGTTAAACATCCTTTCTCTAATTTCATGCAAAAAGATGATTTTTTCAAGAGGTTCTTTCGGTCACCAGAGGGTGGGCAAGAATATAAGCAACGTGGTTTGGGTTCTGGAGTTATTGTGTCGCCAGATGGTTACATTCTAACAAATTATCACGTTATTAAAGATGCTGATGAAATTAACGTAATGATTGATAGGAAATCGTTCAATGCAAAAGTTGTTGGTACTGACCCGGCTACAGATATTGCTGTAATAAAGATAGATACGCAGAACTTAACATCAATTTCTATTGGGAACTCCGATAAAATTGAGGTTGGGGAATGGGTTTTGGCTATAGGAAGTCCTTTTGATTTACGGCTTCAGCATACTGTAACTTCCGGAATTATTAGTGCGAAAGGAAGAACCCTTAATTTGAGCGGCGAGTTAACCTATCAGGATTTTATTCAAACTGATGCTGCAATAAATCCCGGAAATAGCGGTGGGGCACTGGTTAACGTCCGTGGCGAATTAATTGGAATAAACTCTGCAATTTATGCTGGAAATGGTGGTGGCAATATCGGAATTGGTTTTGCGGTTCCGGTTAATTTAGCAAAAAACGTAATGGATGACCTAATTAAACATGGTGAGGTTGTTCGCGGCTATCTTGGAGTTTTTATTAATACTGTTGATGCTGAATTGAGTGAAGCCCTAAAAATTGACGATAATGAAGGTGCTGTTGTAACTCAGGTAGTTGAAGGTACGCCTGCTGCTAAGGCTGGACTTGAAAAATATGATGTAATTGTTGACGTCGATGGCAAAAAAATATCGGACTCACAAACACTCACCAATATCATCGCCTCATACAAGCCTGATGATGTTGTTAAACTTAACGTGATTAGAGATGGTAAAGAAAAAAGTATATCCGTCAAGTTGGAAAGAAGACCCGGAGACGATAATAATGTGAGTCAGTCTTCTACCCCTAGTGAAGAAAGTGTTCTGGATAAACTGGGATTAACGACACGCAATTTAACATCAGAGCTTGCTGAAAGATATGGCTATGAGGATTTGAAAGGCGTTATTATTACTGACGTTAAATCCGGCAGCCTGGCTGCAGAAAAAGGAATGCGCCATGGCGACTTAATTGTTGAGGTAGATAGACACAGAGTAAAAAATGTTCGAGATGTTGAAAGTATAACAAACGATCTTTCACCGGAAAGCATTGTTTTGTTTCAGGTTAAACGCGGTGGGAACAATCATTTTATCGCAATGAAAGTGCCGAAGTAATATTGGGCAGAAAGGAAGAGTTTTAATATATGCCAACATACGATTATTTTTGTAACGACTGTAGCCATCAGTTTGAGGCTTTTCACAGCATAACAGCCGACCCACTCGATAGCTGTCCTGAGTGTAAGGGAACTGTAAAAAAATTGATAGGTGCTGGAAACGGATTGATTTTTAAGGGGTCTGGTTTTTATATCACAGATTATAAGAAGAATCCGAAAAGTTCCTCTTCAACGGATACAAAAACTGCAAAGAATAAATCAGAAACTAAAAGCTCTTCCGGTTCTTCTAAAAAAGATTGAAGTTTAGTTAAAACTCGAATAATTTAAAAGAGGATGATATTTTATCATCCTCTTTTTTTGTTTTGTATGAGGTGCGCCATCTTGGCAGGTTTTTTGTCAGGTAGTTCGCAGCATAGTTTTTTATTGAATTAATGTAAGTTTAAATTAAACATATAGTAACATGGCTTAGTTGG
Organism: Candidatus Zhuqueibacterota bacterium; assembly: GCA_029262035.1. Classification (GTDB taxonomy): domain Bacteria; phylum Zhuqueibacterota; class Zhuqueibacteria; order Oceanimicrobiales; family Oceanimicrobiaceae; genus JAJDAE01. The sequence goes on along the minus strand of JAJDAE010000002.1, from coordinate 32,502 downwards.
TGGTGGCATAGTGTTTGCTTAAGTTTGAACGTTTTAAGAATGGCAGTTGAAAAATAGAATCAAGTTTTATAAAAATAAGATTTAGGAGGTTTTTAGTATGGGTAAAATTATCGGTATAGATTTGGGGACGACGAACTCTTGTGTTGCGGTTATGGAAGGTGGTGAGCCAGTCGTTATTCCAAATGCCGAAGGCGCCAGGACGACGCCATCAGTAGTTGCTTTTGCAAAAAATGGAGAAAGATTGGTCGGTCAAGTTGCAAAAAGACAAGCAATCACAAATCCGGAAAATACCATCTTCTCAATAAAAAGATTTGTGGGACGCCGTTTTGGTGAAGTAAATAATGAAATTGGTGAAGTGCCATACAAAGTAGTTAAAGGCTCAAACGATGTTGCCAAAGTTAAAGCTGAAGGTAAGGAACATTCTCCACAGGAAATATCAGCGATGGTACTTCAAAAAATGAAGCAAACAGCTGAGGACTATCTTGGACAAAAAGTTACGGAAGCTGTGGTTACAGTTCCGGCTTACTTTAACGACAGTCAACGTCAGGCAACAAAGGAAGCTGGTGAAATTGCCGGCCTTGATGTTAAGAGAATTATTAACGAGCCGACTGCTGCATCTTTGGCTTACGGGTTGGATAAGAAGAGCGAGCAAAAAATTGCTGTCTACGATTTAGGCGGTGGTACTTTTGATGTTTCTATATTGGAAATCGGAGACGGTGTTTTTGAGGTTAAGTCCACCAATGGTGATACTCATTTGGGCGGTGATGATTTTGACCAACGAATTATCGAGTGGATCGTTGATGAATTCAAAAAACAAGAAGGTGTAGATCTTTCTAAAGATCCTATGGCGTTGCAGCGTTTAAAAGAAGCCGCTGAGAAAACAAAATGTGAGCTTTCCACTGTTGCGCAGACAGATATAAACCTGCCGTTTATAACTGCAACAGACTCAGGCCCGAAGCATTTGAACTTGACATTGACCAGAGCAAAGTTTGAGCAGCTGTGTGATGATCTCTTTCAAAGAACTCTGGAACCTTGTAGAGCTGCTTTGAAAGATTCTGGCTTAAGTGAAAATGAGATCGATGAAATCGTATTGGTTGGTGGTTCTACCAGAATGCCAAAAATTCAAGAACTCGTAAAAGAATTGTTTGGGAAGGAACCTCACAAAGGTGTAAATCCCGATGAGGTTGTTGCAGTTGGTGCAGCAATTCAGGGCGGCGTTTTAGCCGGCGATGTTAAAGATGTTTTATTGCTGGACGTGACACCGCTTTCATTTGGTATTGAAACTTTGGGTGGTGTTACCACAAAACTAATCGAATCCAACACAACCATTCCGACTCAAAAATCTGAAATTTTCTCAACGGCTGCTGATAATCAAACCTCTGTTGAAATTCATATTTTACAGGGTGAGCGTGAAATGGCTGTGGATAACCGAACGCTCGGACGTTTTATTTTGGATGGCATTCCGCCGGCGCCTCGTGGTATTCCGCAGGTTGAGGTTGCCTTTGATATTGATGCCAATGGTATCCTCAATGTGTCAGCGAAAGATAAAGCAACTAATAAGGAACAGAAAATCCGAATTGAGGCTTCAACCGGTTTGTCGAAAGATGAAGTTGAAAAAATGAAAACGGATGCAAAATCTAATGCAGCCGATGATAAAATGAAACGCGAATCTGTAGATGTCCGCAACCAGGCAGACCAAATGGTTTATCAGACGGAAAAGAACATTACTGAAATGGAAGATAAACTTCCGGATGAAGGTAAAGGAAAACTTGAAGCGGCAGTTGGACGTGTGAAAGAAGCACTTAAGACTGAAAATACAGATGAAATAAAGTCATCGACTGAAGCATTGAGCGGCCTCTGGAATGAAATGGCTAGCAAAATGTATGAACAAGGCGAAAGCCCCGAAGCCCAGGCTGAAGCGCAACCAGCTTCTGATACCAAAGATGAAACTGTGGAAGAAGCCGATTTCGAAGTTGTTGACGACGAGAAGAAAAAGTAGTATATTTCAATCTAAAAAAGCGAGGATCATTCGGTCTTCGCTTTTTTTGTTTTGGGACTAAATTTACCTCAAAAACTTCTTGATTTTAACACCTAAAATTTTCAAATTTGATTCCACATTTAGACTTCTGTAAAGGAGTGTGTTCAACGTTTTCGTGAGGCGGGCTGAAGCCTGAACATTATTTTTCGCAGGCTTTAATTTAATTTTATAGGAACCTATTCTACATAGGATAAGGAGGAAACAAGAATGATGTATGATTTGAAAATGGTAAGTATTTTGCTTGTGGCTGTTGTTTTGGTAGCAGCTTGTGGCAAAAAACAAACTGAGGAACAACTTTTTCAACAAGCAGATAAATTTGAATCTGAAAGTAATTGGGAAGAGGCTGTACACGCGTATAATAAAATTGTAAGAGATTATCCTGAAAGTGAAAATGCAGATAAGGCTTTACACAAAACAGCCTTTATTTATTACAACAATCTGAAAGATTTCAAAAAATCGATAGAACTGCATAAAACCCTGACTGAAAGTTATCCGGAAAGTAATTACTTGCCTCAGGCCTCCTTTATGATTGGTTTTATTTATGCGAATGATATGGGGGATTTTGAAAGCGCTAAAGCCGCATATACAGGTTTTCTTGAAAAGTTTCCTGAGAATGAGTTGGCAGAGAGCGTGAAATGGGAGCTCAATAATTTGGGGAAAGATGTAAATGAACAAGTTTTACATCTTTTTGAAGACTCAGAGGCTAATGGAGCCTCAAAGTCTAACTAAAATAGATTAATTTTTAGCTTCAAAATAAAGCCGAATTTTTAATTTTCGAGTCTTTCGTCTGTTCAGAATTCGGCTTTGTTATGTTTCCTCTTTCGGTTTTGCCTTTGGAACTTTTGTTTTCTATCGAAGTATATTTATTCGAATTTTTGAGGTATAAATGCTAAAGACACGAGTGTTGATTTTACTTGTTTTACTGATATTATCGAACTTTTTATACGGCCAGGATTCAACTGCCCTAAATACGCCGAATTATAAAAGTGAGATAAAGGCATCGGTTAGCATTGATACCCGGGAAGTTCCTCAAAATAAAACAGCCGTTTTAAATATTGAAGTAAGTTGGCAAGGAGATTTTGATCGGTTTGAAATTGCCAGAGTCGAAAACCCCCTGCTGACCAATTTGGAAGTTGTTGGGAATGCATCTTCTAACTGGGTGGGTGAAGTTGATGGGATTAAAGAGGTTGTAAAGAAATACGAATTTGATTTAAAGCCTGAATCTTTGGGCATGGCCTACATTGATGGCACATTTATCGAGTACATTGATTTAAAAACCGAGCGCAGCCATAAGTTGGTTACTAATCGCCTTGAACTTGAAGTTGTTTCGCCGGTTTTTGAGGGCAGTCAAAATAATGTTATGCTTTTGATGTTGGTAGTTTTGGTATTGATGAGTTTTTCGGGTGGTGTTTTACTTCTAATAAAAAGAAAAAAAATGAAGGAAGCTGAACTAAAAGAGCAACAGGACGCAGCCATTTCATATGAAGAGAAGTTTCAGGTTAAACTAAAAGAAGATGTTGATTTGAATGCTTCTGATGGTACCGGACAATTTGTTGCAATTTCCAAAATTGTTCGGGGTTATATTGCTGAAAAATACGACCTCGTAGCGATGGAGATGACTTACTCTGATATAACAAAAGCTTTAGAAAAAACATCAATAAACGGCGATGCAATAACTCATATTGAAGAAGTTTTACAAAAGTGTGATGTTGCCAAGTTTTCAGGTGTACAGGTTGAAAAAAACAACCTTGAGCGTGTTTATACGCTCGCAGAAGAAATTTTAAAACAGACAGGCAATAACGTGTCTGGTGAACAAGCGGATGAAAAAGAAGAAACGCATTCAACAGTTAACTGAAAAATCGTGGAGGACTGATGGCAGTAGATATTGAAGCCATAAACGAAAAGATAAAAAAAGAAAGCGAATTTATAGATAAAATTACCAACGAAGTATCGAAGGTAATTGTTGGGCAGAAGTATATGATTGAGCGGCTTTTAATTGGCCTGCTTGCCAATGGCCATGTTCTGCTCGAGGGTGTACCGGGTCTGGCGAAAACTCTGACAGTAAACACCTTATCGTCTACTATTAAAACTAAGTTTCAGCGTATTCAGTTTACACCGGATTTATTACCGGCTGATTTGCTTGGAACATTAATTTATGATCAGAAAAAGGGCGACTTTACTACAAAAAAAGGCCCAATTTTTTCAAATTTGGTTTTGGCAGATGAAATCAACCGCAGCCCTGCAAAAGTGCAATCTGCGCTGTTGGAGGCCATGATGGAACGTCAGGTGACCATCGGGAATAATACCTTCCCGCTGGATGATCCTTTTTTGGTTTTAGCAACTCAAAACCCCATCGAACAGGAAGGAACTTACCCGCTGCCTGAAGCCCAGGTTGATCGGTTTATGTTAAAGCTTTCCGTGGGTTATCCTCAAAAAAGTGAAGAACTTGAGGTCATGCGGCGTATGTCCACAGGAGAGAAAATTGAACCCAAACCGGTTGTTACACCAAAAGATATCATTGCGGCGCGTTCAGTTGTTAATGAAGTTTATATTGATGAAAAAATCGAAAACTATATTATAGATATTGTATTTGCAACAAGAAATCCCAAAGAGTACGGTTTAGACGAGCTCCAGGGTTTGATCGCATTTGGCGCATCGCCACGTGCATCAATCTATCTGCATCAGGCTGCTAAGGCACACGCATTTTTAAGAAGAAGAGGTTACGTAACACCTGAGGATATTCGTTCCATCGGCATGGATGTTCTGCGCCACCGTGTCATTGTGACATACGAGGCGGAGGCTGAAGAAATGACCTCTGAAGATGTTGTTCGTAAAGTGCTGAATAAAATCGAAGTGCCTTAATGATTCCTCAGGATATTCTGAAAAAAGTTAAGCGCATTGAAATCCAAACGCGTGGGCTTGTGAATGATGTTCTTTCCGGAGAATATCATTCTGTCTTTAAGGGTCGGGGTATGGAGTTTTCCGAGGTGCGCGAGTACCAGTATGGTGACGACGTGCGAACCATCGACTGGAATGTGTCGGCGAGGATGGGACATCCTTTTGTTAAGGTGTTTGAAGAAGAGCGTGAGCTGACCGTTATGCTGCTGGTGGATGTAAGTTCGTCCGGTGACTTTGGGACTGTTGAGCGAATGAAGGGCGAGCTCGCCATTGAAATCTGCGCCCTGTTGGCTTTTTCTGCAATCAAAAATAATGATAAGGTCGGTCTTATCATTTTTACCGATAGAATCGAAAAATTTGTGCCACCCAAAAAAGGGAAGAAACATGTACTTCGGGTTTTACGCGAGTTGCTCTATCATGAGCCTGAGGGTCGTGGCACAGATATTTCTATGGCATTGGAATATTTGAGCCGTATCACGCACCGACGCGCAGTAGTTTTTTTGGTATCCGATTTTATTTCACCCGATTACCAAAAGGCCATGCAAATTGCCAATAAACGCCATGACCTGGTGGCAATTACTATTACAGATCCACGGGAAATGGATTTACCGGATATTGGTTTAATTGAGCTTGAAGATGCTGAGACCGGCGAAGTTGTTTTACTTGATTCTGCGGATGTGATGACGCGACAAATGTTTAATACTGAGACTTCAGAATTAAAATTAAAACGCGATAAGCTCTTGCGTTCAATGAGTATAGATTCAATTGATGTTCGTACAGACATCTCGTATGTTGAGCCGCTCATCAAGTTTTTTCGTGCCCGAGCCAAGCGGTTTCATTAAATCTAAAACGTAGAGGGGATAGTTCAAATGAATTCAAAAAAAATATTTTACATGCTGAGCTTGGTGATACTGTATGGGTGCCAGCTTAATTCCGGCCCAAAGCAAGATGCAGAAGATGTTCGCGATTTTGCCAGTGCGTTATATAATAACCAGCTGTATGCGCAGTCTGTTGCAGAGTATAATTATTATCTGGATAATTATGATGCATCCGATTCTGAGGCCGCCAATATCAATTACACCATTGCAAATATTTACTTTGAAAGAGTGCGTAATTACGAAAAGGCTTTGAATTATTTATTGAAGATAAAGCACTTCTACCCTGAAAGCAATTTAATAGATGACGTGAATAAAAAAATGGTTGAATGTCTTGAGCGCCTTGAGCGTTCCACGGACGCCCAACAGGTTTTGGAAGAGTCGGTGCTGCTTGATACAGAACAATCAAAACCCAAGAGACCAGGAGCAGTCATCGCAAAAATTGGCAAGCGTTCTATAACTACCGGCGATTTAGCGTTTGAGATTTCTCAGTTGCCACCTTATATCCGAGCTCAGTTTGATGATAAATCAAAAAAGGCTGATTTTTTACGGCAATTTATCGCAACCGAACTTTTTTACGATTCTGCCAAACGCCAAGGGTTAGATAAAGACAAAGCTGTGATTGAAGGGGCGTTTCAATCCAAGAAAAATTTGATGGTGCAAAAACTTCTCGAGGAAAAGATTTCCGAAAATGTCAATGTTACAGAGTCCGATGTTGAGTTATATTACAAGGCCAACAGGGAAAAATATACAGTCAACGACAAGCAAGGGAATGCAAAATCGATTAAGCCATTTGATGAAGTTCGTACACAAGTGATGCAGGATTTAATTCTAGAAAAACAGAAAGAAGCCTACGAATTGCTTGTCCAACGAATGATGCGCGCAGAAGCTGTTGAAATTTATGACGATAAATTATAAGTGAAATGAATATTTTGGTTAAACATCTTAGAGCGTTCTTCATTCTTATTAATCTTTTACTCGCTGTATTTTTATTTGCAGGCAACTCTGTATCTATCGATTCCCGTGTTGACAAAAGCACTATTAAAATAGGTGATTTGATAAAGTACACCGTTGAGGTGAAAAGAGCCTCTGAGGTTACGCTGGAAATGCCGGAATTAGGAGCGAACCTGGGTTCTTTCGAAATCCGGGATTATCAGGTTCAGGATCCTCAAAAAGTCGATGGGAGTATTCTGGAAAGTGTAGTTTACACTATCTCCACTTTTGATGTGGGTGAATTTGTAATTCCCCCGCTTACTTTTTATTTTACGGTGCCAAACGATACAGTTAAAAGCTCACTTAAAACGCAGGAAATAAAAATTCTTGTTGAAAGTTTAAAGCCGAGTGAAGCCGGCGATATTCGAGATATTAAACAGCCGCTTGAGTTGCCTCGTGATTGGCGAAAAATTATTATATGGTCGAGCATTGCGTTGGCTTTCCTGATTTTAATGGGCGTCTCATTCTATATTTTACGTCGTAAAAGGTTAGGCAAGGGAATTTTGCCAATTAAGGTAGAACCGCCTCGCCCGGCACACGAAATTGCCTTTGAAGAGTTGAATGCTTTGAAAGAGTCGACATTATTAGAGGAAGGCAAGCTCAAAGCTTTTTACATACGCATGTCTGAAATTATTCGCAAGTATGTCGAGGGCAGATACTTCATTGTTGCATTGGAGCTCACAACCCATGAATTGGTTGAGGAACTTCAGAGCGCTGAATTAGAAAAGCCGCACATTGATTTGTTTCAGGAGTTTTTGGAATCGTGTGATTTGGTTAAATTTGCAAAATTTAAACCTTCCTCAGATGAAGTAGAAAAGATCTTATGTCAAGCTTTTGACCTGGTAGAACAGACCAAATTAATTTATGATTCCCAGCTGGACTCTGAAAACTCGGAAGAGCCTGCAACGGTAAAACCGGAAGACGGCGCAGATGATAAGGTTGAAGTCGTTGGGGTGGAGCAGTAATGACGTTTGCAAATCCTGAGTTTCTTTTCCTGTTTATTTTGGTGCCGCTGTTGGTTTATTGGTATTTCAAAAAGCAAAAAAATCGTTCGGGCACTATAAAGTATTCCAACATAAATATCGCAAAATCTGTTGAGAAAATATCGATGAAGCGGAAGTTGCGACACGTACTTTTCGTGCTCAGAGTACTTGTTATTTCACTGTTGATAATTGGTTTTGCGCGTCCACAATCCAGCCACACGGAGGAGGAAATTATTACCGAAGGTGTGGATATTGTGCTGGCGCTGGATATTTCAAGCAGTATGCTTGCTGAAGACTTTCGGCCAAACAATCGTTTGGGTGCAGCAAAATTAGTTGCGGCTGATTTTATAAACGGCAGAACGAGCGATCGTATCGGCATGGTTGTATTTGCGGCAAAAAGCTTCACTCAGTGTCCGCTTACACTGGATTACGGCATCTTGCTTAACTTTTTGCAGGAAGTTGAAATCGGCATGATTGAGGATGGTACAGCGGTTGGAATGGCTATTGCTAATGGCAGCAATCGTCTGCGTGACAGTAAGGCAAAAAGCAAAATTTTAATTCTATTGACCGATGGACAAAATAATCGTGGTGAGTTGGATCCCATTACCGCTGCAAAAGTCGCGGATGCTTTCGACATAAAGATTTACACTGTTGGCGTTGGTAAACAAGGCAATGCGCTTTATCCGGTCAACGATCCGATTTTCGGGAAACGTTATGTGCAAATGCCCGTACAAATTGATGAAAAAACTTTGAAAGAAATTGCCAATATCACGGATGGCAAATATTACCGGGCAACAGATAAAAAGAGTCTTGCCGGCATTTTCGCCGAGATTGATCAACTTGAAAAAACAAAAATCGAAGTGAAGCAGTATACCCGCTTTAGCGAGATGTTCACTCCGTTTATTTTTCTGGCGTTATTTCTTGTTGCCACGGAAGTAACTTTAGCAAACACGAAATTTAGAAAGATTCCATAAAATATGATTCGGTTTGGCAACGACAGTTTATTTTTTCTATTTTTATTGATCCCGGCAGCCGTGGTGTTTTATTTCTATGTTTTTCGCTGGAAGAAAAATGCAATGGCCAGATTTGGGAACATGGATTTGGTGAAAAAACTTAGTGCTTCTGTGAGTCGAAAAAGGCAAAACTTCAAAGCAATATTGATTGTTTTGGGATTGGCCTTTATTCTGATGGCGCTCGTGCGTCCGCAAATTGGCACTAAGCTGGAAGAAGTGAAAAGAGAGGGACTTGACATTTTTATAGCGCTCGATGTCTCTAAATCTATGCTTGCTGAAGACATTAAACCCAACCGACTCTCGAAAGCTAAACATGAGATTTCTTCTTTTATCGAATTGCTCAGGGGAGACCGCATAGGCCTCGTTGCTTTTGCAGGAGAAGCGTTTGTACAATGTCCCTTAACGTTAGATTATGGCGCGGCAAAAACCTTCCTGGATATTATGGAGCCGGATTTAATCCCGGAACCGGGTACAAACTTAACCGAAGCAATTTCGGTAGCTATGAAGAGTTTTGAAGGCCAGGAGCGCAAGTACAAAGTTCTGGTTTTGATTACTGATGGAGAGGATCATGGCGATGACGTTCTGGATATTACAAAGGCGGCGGCTCAGGAAGGAGTGATTATTTACACGGTTGGTATTGGTTCGCCGAAAGGTGTTCCCATACCTGAGTATGATAGATTTGGAAATAAGGACTTCAAAAAGGATCGGGCGGGGAATATAATTTTGACCAAGCTAGATCATGTCACGCTTGAAAAAATTGCGCTTAGCAGCAGTGGAAAGTATTATCAATCTGTAACTGGTGAAACCAAGCTGGAACAAATCTACGAGGAAGTTTCAAACATGGAAAAGAAGGAACTGGCTTCTATGAAATTTTCACAATACGAGGATAGGTTTCAGTACTTTGTGGCTTTGGCATTATTCCTATTGTTGATTGAACTTTTTATTTCGGAAAGAGTGAAAACAAAAACTGAATGGCGTGGAAGGTTTGAATGATTAACAACCGTAAAAGTATGAACAAAGTGGTTTTTATTTTTCTGACTATTGTGGTAGCAGCTACAAATTTATTTGGCCAAGGCATGAACAGCAAGGTCGCTGAGGCCAATAAATTGTTTGAGGAGCAAAAATACGACGAAGCCAACACGAAATACCGGGATGCTTTGGTGGACCATCCGGAATCTGATATTTTGCATTTTAATATTGGCGATGTGCAATACAAAAAAAGTAACTACGAAGAGGCTCTCAAGTCATACCAGACTGCTTTGTCATCTGAAGATATTTTGATGCAATCCAAAAACTACTACAATATGGGTAACACATTGTACAAAATGGGAAAAATGCCGGAAAGCATTCTTCATTATAGAAAAGCGCTTGAGTTAAACCCCGATGATGAAGACGCGAAATACAACATGGAATATGTCCGTGCAAAGCTGAAGGATGAATCTGAAAAGCAAAATCAGGATCAAGACCAGAAGCAAAATCAAGAGCAGAAGCAAGACCAACAACAGAATCAAGAAGAACAAAAAGATCAAGAACAGGAACAGCAAGAGAATCAAGAAAAACAACAGCAGCAAGAACAACAGGATGGTGAAGAGGAGGAACAGCAAAAGCAACAACAACAAAACGAAGACCAGCAAGAACAACAAGAAGAAGAGCAACAGCAAGAGCAAAAAGGTGAGCCGAAAGATATATCAAAAGAAGACGCAGAGCGAATTCTCAATGCATTAAAAAATGAGGAGGAGGATCTTCTAAAAAAGAAGAAGACAAAAATATCAAAAGGTGCATTTCGGGGTAAAGATTGGTAAGAATGATATTTCCACTGAAAAATATTTTATCTGTTTTAATAAGCCTGTGCCTGGCGAGCATTTTGGGTGCGCAGGATATTCACCTGAATGTTTACGCCGACAAGACTAACATCCCTCTGAATCAACAATTTCAACTAACTGTTGAGTTAAGCGGCTCGGATGCTAATTCTGCGCCGCAGCCTGATGCCCCCAATCTAGGTGGTTTTGCTTCTTTTGTTGGTAGTAGTTCTTCTACAAACATGCAATATGTCAACGGTAAGATGTCTGTAACCAAGCAATATATTCATCATTATATTGCTGTAGAAAAAGGTGAGTTTGCTGTACCTGCGGTTAAAGTTTTTTACAAAGGCCAGGACTACAGTTCCGAGCCATTTATTTTAAAGATTGTAAACGCCGGACAACCCGCAACGGGCCAGCAGAACTCTCGTCGGACCAATCGCAACGCAAATACTCAGACGGGTGAGAGTGATATTTCAGACTTGTTGTATTTGAAAGCTGAACCCAATAAACGGACTATTTATCAAAATGAGCCCGTAATCATTTCATACAAAATTTATACAGCCTTAAATGTAAGCAATTATGGTATTGCACAGCTACCCAATTTCGTAGGTTTTTGGTCGGAAGACTTTGAGCTGCCGAATCGTCCAAGAATAACTAATGAGGTTATCAATGGGCGGGAGTTTCGTGTTGCCGAAGTGAAAAAAGTTGCGCTGTTTCCACAAGGTCCGGGAGATAAACAATTAGAGCCTCTTGCATTGGAATGTGAGGTTCAGTTACCTCGAAGGAAAACCCGCCGGGATCCATTTGATAGTATTTTTGATGATCCGTTTTTTAATTTCGGCAGAAGGACAAAACAGCGGATTGTTTCCAATGAGCTTGATCTGAATGTACTGCCGTTGCCGGCTCAGAATAAGCCGGTTAACTTTTCCGGCGCAGTGGGGAAATATTCAATAAGCGCAACAGTAGACAAACAAAATACCAAAACCAACGAAGCTGTTTCTCTAAAAGTTAGAGTGTCTGGAACAGGCAATATTAAAATCATTCCACAGCCGAAAATCAATTTCCCCTCTGATTTTGAAGTTTATGATCCCAAAATTATTGAAAGTATCAAAAGAAATGGTCAACAAATTTTTGGTTCAAAAACTTTCGAATATGTGGTGATTCCAAGATTCCCGGGTAATCAAACCATTAAGCCAATTACATTGGCCTATTTTGATTTGGCCTCAAAAACCTATAAAACGGCAGCAACAAGCGAGATTAATTTAACCGTTGAAAAAGGCGATGACCAGTTTGTTAATCTGGCCGTTGGGAACTCCAAAGAGGACGTTCAGTTCATCGGGCAGGATATTCGCTACATCCATTTAAGCTTGGCGGAATTTAAGGAAATAGGTGATGTATTTTATAAGAGTTGGTTTTTTTATGCGCTGTTGTTCTTGCCTTTGGTTGCGCTGATGGGTGCATTCGCATATCAAGGCCACGTAGAAAAAATGAGTACCAATGTTGCTTATGCCAGAAACCGTAAGGCCAACCAGATGGCGTTGAAGAAGTTGAAAACAGCAAGCCAGCAGATGAAAAATAGCGATTCTATACAATTTTATGCTGAGGTTTCGAATGCGTTGATGGGTTTTATTGGGGACAAATTAAATGTCTCTGCCGCTGGTTTGATTACGGATGAAGTGGACGACATGCTGAAGGAACGCGGGATCAGTAACCAAACAGTTGCTGAGTATTTGGCATGCCTTCAGACGTGTGACTTTCAGCGATTTGCAGCGAGTGATTCAGAAAATGGTTCGATGCAGGTATTTTTTGAAAAGGCCAAGAACGCGATTATTTTACTGGATAAAGAAATAAAAAGCTGATGAAAAAGTTATTGTTACTTATTCTGAATATTGTCCTGGTTGTTAATTTATATGCAGGAGAAGTGGATGCTTTTTTTATGGCTGGTAACAAATTTTATCAGGAAGGTGATTTTGATTCGGCCGTTTCTGAATATGAAAAAATTATTCAGCATGGTTATGAAAATTGGCAAGCTTATTACAATTTGGGTAATACTTATTACAAGTTGGGAGCGACAGGCAAAGCAATTTTAAATTATGAACGGGCGAAGCGTCTTAATCCTAAAAATGAAGACATTGTTTATAATCTTCAACTCGTCAACCTGCAAATTGCTGATCGTATCCAAATACTACCGGAATTTTTTCTAACAGCATGGATTTTTCAATTGGCAAACTTATTGGCTTTGCCGGCGTGGGGAACAATTTTCCTGATTTTCTACATTGCGATCATCGCACTTTTTATTTTAAGAATGCTATTAAATAATTTTAGTTTTGCCCGAACGTTTTCAGTTTCACTGATTTTGATCATTTTGCTTTGTTCTGTAAGCGGAATTTTAATGTTAAGAATTTATGAAAATGAAACTTTTTCTTATGCAGTAGTTTTGACTGATAAGGTGGATGTGAAAAGCGCTCCGGATGATTCCGCTACAGATGTTTTTACACTGCATGAAGGCGTAAAAATCGAAATAAAAGATGCGTCTTTGAATTGGGTGAAAATCAGACTTGCAGATGGCAAAATTGGCTGGTTGAACCAGCGACAAATCGAAAGAATTTAGACTGATAAAACAATGTTTGATAAATGGCATTGGACTGATTTCAAAAAAAATGATGCTGATAATCGAGGAAGCTACCGGCTAAATATAGAAAAATCTTTCATAGCTATTTTAGTATTTTTAAATGGTGTTGTTTTGCTCACTCCCGAAATCAAACTCGCCCCGGAAGTCGAAATTCCGCCCGAAATTGTTATTAATGTAGAAAATATTCCACTAACAAGACAAGCTCAGGTTAAGCCGCCACCACCAAAGCCAACGGTGCCTATACCTTCAGATGATGAATCGATTCCGGAGGATGTCACGATTGAAGTAACCGATCTACCGGATATTTTTTTTGACGATGGAATACCGGATTTTTCTGGACTTCGAATCACACCACCAAAACCAATAGCATGGCGTTTCCCTGAGTACCCTGAAGATGAAAAGAAGGACGGCGTACATGGAATTGTGAAGTTGAGCCTACACATTGATAATACAGGCAAAGTTGTAGAAGTTATCGTCCTGAACAATACCACGAATAGTTCTAAATGTGCTGAAGCCGCAATAGAAGCTGCCTATGGGAGCCGGTTTTTCCCGGCAGAGGAAAATGGAAAAGCCGTTGGTACCTGGATTTCTCAACCATTTCGATTTGATGTTAAAATTAATTGATAACTTTGTTAACAGAAATCGGATTTTGATTGTTTTTTTTACATCTTTTAAGTAAGTGTTTTGAACTAATTGAGTGTATAATAGGTTAATTAAGTGTGAACAATAGTATTTTTAGAATGGCATAGCCTTTGCATAAATTCTGATTAGAAAAATTAAGTTATGGTTACTTAATTTAAAGGAGCAAAAATCATGAAACTTATTTTCCAGACAAAAACAATGCTCTTCGCAATTCTTTTAAGTGTATCTGTGATGCTTTCAGGTTGTTATACTCAACTGGCAACACCTACCCCGGAGTATAGCAGAAAAGACAGAACTTACAGTACCCAAAAGGATACGGGCAGGGATCAGGAATACAGTGAAGACGAATATGAGGAATACTCTGAAGATGAGTATGCTGAGGAAGGTTACGATGATGAAGAAGAGGATTATTCCGATTACGGTTATAACGATTATGAAGATGATGACGTCGAGATCGTAACACGCAGTAATCAGCATTATTACGATCCATTTTATGACCCATGGTATTACGATTCATATTCTCCTTATTCAAGCCGGGTGACGATCCACGTTGGCTCGTATGACCCTTGGTACTACGATCGGTGGTCTTATTATGACCCATTCTATTATGATAATTGGTCCTACGCCCACAATTATAATCGCTACTATTTGTCATCCTATTGGGGTGCTCATTGCGGCTATTATAACAGACCTTTCGGTTACAGGTGGGGGTACAACTACGGCGGCTACCACGGTGGATATTACAATAGTGGATATTATAGCGGTGGTTATTACAGCGGATCAAGTTATGGCAACCAAGGTTTTGCAGCAAGCCCGCAAGTACAACGTCAATATACCCGGAGAGGCGGCAGGCGCGGTAGTTATACAACGCCCATAAATTCAGCAGGGTCATCAGCACCCCTTACTTCCGGGAGTACCCGTGTTACAAAAACAGCTTCAAGTGGAAACTTTGGCGGTGTGAGAAGCACTTCACGTAGCTCAGGTAGAGTTAGGTCTGAGGATAGTTCTTCCTCTGACAGCGGAAGATCAACGGCGCGAACCACTCGACGCTCCGGTCGTAAACCATCCGGATCCGGTGACTCAAATATCTCGGATGGAAGAACATCACGTACAAAATCGACTTCTCGGGTGACCAGAAGAAGTAGAACGAAAAAATCGGATTCTAAAGTTGTACGCGACAGAAGCAAAAGAACGGGTAAAGCGGTTGCAAAGAGAGAAAGCAATGGTTCCCGTAAAAGTAAAAGCGTTAAAAAGCGAAGTTCTTCGAGCAGAAGTAAATCTAACGTAAAGAGCAGTCGTTCGAAAAGCAGCAAGTCTTCTGTTAAAAAGAGTAGATCCGGTAGTAGAAGTAAGTCCAGCAGCGGTGGCAGCAGGTCTTCCGGCGGAAGTTATAGCAAACCGTCCAGCAGCTCAAGTTCAGGGAAGAACAGCAGTAGTGGTTCTTCGAAAAGCTCAGGCTCCTCTTCGCGTAGCTCGTCTGGTAAAAGAGGTAGTAGCAGAAGATAGCATTAAAACTTATGAGGGAGTTAATGGGTAATTTAAATCGGTGCACTTTTGTTTTTTTCTTAATGTCGTTTTTGGTGTTTGGTCATTCATTGAAAGCACAAGAAGAAATTTTTTCTCTGGGTATGCAATTGGGGTCGGGTTCAAGAGCGGTTGCTATGGGGGGCGCATATTCAACTTTGGGTGGAGATTACACGGCATCCTTTTGGAACCCGGCCGCGTTGAGGAATATCAAAAAATCTGAAATTTCCGGTTCATTGAGCCATTTGACCCGAAAGAACGATTTTGGACTTTCTAATAATCTTGCATTTTTTAACCCCGGCGCAGAGGAAAACGAGGAAAGCTTCACTAAATTTAATGACCTTGGCGCTGCATATGTCGTTCCGACAATTCAAGGAAGCATGGTTTTTTCATTCGGATTTAATCGCGTGAAATCATACGATTCTAATTTGAATTTTGATACCTTTAATAGCTCGGAAGACGATCAGTTAAATCAGGTTTGGCGCGAATTTGAAAGTGGTGGCCTGAACGCATGGACTCTTGGGGGCGCAGTTGATGTTTCCCCGAACGCATCCGTAGGTATAGGCTTAAACTTCTGGAGCGGCCATACGGAACTGGAATCCACTTTTGGCGAAACGGATGTAAACAATATTTATGAAAACGCTGAGGGTGAGGATTTTCACAGTCTGTTTTTTGAAAATCGTCTTGAAAGTGATATAACCGGCTTTAATCTCAAAGTTGGCGGGTTATTTCAAGTCAATCAAATGCTTGATTTAGGGCTCACAGTTTCAACCCCGATTACTTTTAAGGTTGAAGAAGACCAGTTTTTCAACGAAGAGATTGTCTTCGATGATGGTTTCAGTGAATCTGTACCAACGGATGGGTTTTTTGAATATAAGCTAAAGTCTCCGTGGATGTTTTCTGCGGGAGCTTCTTTTCACGTGGGTAACATTATCCTCGCCGGTGATCTTGAATATGCAGACTGGTCACAAATTGAGTACAAGAGCGACCCACCATTCCTTGGTTCCGATGGCACAACTTACACACAAGGTGAGGCCAATTCGGATATAAGAAGTAATTACCGGGCGACGACAAAAGTAAGGCTGGGTGCTGAGTTGAATTTTCCGATTGGTATGAGTATCCGCGGTGGTTATTTCAAAGATCCGTCAGTTTTTCAAAATGTCGATCCGGATGAGGATAAGCAATTTTTATCCGCCGGTATTGGTTTCAACATAGATAAGCAGGTAAGATTAGATATCGCGTTTGTACATGGCTTTTGGAAAAGCTTTAATTCTCAACTACCTGTTCCTGCATCCGAGCTTTTAGGAGAATTGGATGATCCGCCAAGTTATGTACGAACAAACGAGATTGGCGATTATGTTGAAGACATCAAGCTTAATCAGGTTTTTATTTCTCTCTCTTTCGCAATGGACAATTAATAATTTTAGCCGGTCATGAAAATGGCCGGTTTTTTTCTTCTCCCAAAAGAACTAATTTTCTTGACTCAGTAAAATCTAAAGATTACTTTACGTATGTCTAATCTTTAAACGTTATTCAGTCCTTTTTCATTCGAGTAAACTAACCAAGCGAGTTTCAGGAAAATGAAAAAATATCTCATATTTATCTTCTGTCTTTTTTTATTTGTGAGTTTTGGTTTCACCCAAGAGGAAAAATATATTTCCGAAGGCGATAGTTTATTTCAAAACGGAGAATATAAAGCTGCCCGGAAAATTTATAAAAAAGCATTGAAGCCAAATAAACAGTTTTTGCCGGCGCTTCGAAGACTCTCTGAACTTGAAATGAAGTTAGAAAGCTGGGGTGACCTGAAGGACTGGAGTAACAATATCTTGAAGTTTCGCCCAAGTGATTTAGACGCCAATTACTACAACGGAATTGCACATCGTGAGACCGGCAAATTTAAAGCAACAGTTTTACGCCGAAGGGATTTCGGAAAGGCAGAAAAATATTTTGAGGCAGTAATTAATCAAGATTCCCTGCATAAAGATGTATTGTTGCAGCGGGCACTGCTTAAGCGCAGAAGAGAAAAATGGCAGTCAGCGATTTTGTATGGCCACCGTCAAATCAAAGTAAAACCGGACTTGCCAGAAGCTCAGATTGGGCTCTTTAAACTCTATCGACTTTATCTTATTCATGGTAATAAAAGCCGTATGTTGCCATGGTTTGAAATCTCAAAGTCAGATTGGGCAATTCATTTTACCGGAGAGTATTTCAGGAAACATGATAATCCTGAAGCGGCCGACTCCGTTTTTCAGACCTTACTTAACTCGAAATTTGACGTTTCCCGAACACCGACATATTTAGCGCTGGTTCGTCTCAGTTTGCAGCTGCATGAAACTGAAAAAGCAAATGCATATTACTTTGAGGCATTGGATTCTATTCAGTCAAAGACTGATGCCCTTTTTCTTTTCGAAGATGTTAAATATATTTTGACTGCTGAAGAGCATACTCAGTTTTTCAAGATTACGGAAATTGAGAATTACAAAATTTTCTTTTTGAAATTTTGGCTGAAAAGAGAGCTTATTCCGGCTGCTTCTGTGAGCTATAGATTGTTGGAACATTACGAAAGGATGCTTGTGGCTGAGAGACAGTTCTGGTATGATGATGTACGGTCGCGAGTAAATAATCCGGATAAATTCGGAGTTCTTGATTTTCCTGCCTATTACAAATTGAATGAGGAGTTCAATGATAAGGGGTTAATTTATATTCGGCATGGTGCTCCAAACGATATTGCACGAACATCCGGAGCGAGCGTTCTGCTGAATGAATCTTGGCTATATCATGAGCGGGAAGACCGAGATAAGTTTGTTTTTCATTTTTTGGTATCCGAATATTCAATGGGAAATAACTGGCGCCTTTCTTCTGCGCTTGACAGTCGAACAATGCTGGAGGACAGACTCGGATGGGACCACACAATCCGAACAGCCTTATTTGCCAAATCGGAACTTGACTTTTACAGCTCTTTAAACATTATGGCTGAACAAAGTATGGGGGATGTTACAAGGGCGATGGCTTCTGATTTTCACACTTGGTCGGAGGAAATCATGCCTTTGGAAACTCATTATCATTTTGCCTATTTTCAAGGAGATTCTGGAAAAACTGAAGCAAAAGTTTATATAGCCCTTCCTCTAAACCGAGGAAGCAACGGGATATCCACAGACTCACAAAATGTTGAATTTGGCAGCGCAATAGTTGATGAGAATTATGGGACACGACAGAAGAAGTTAGGGAACGTCAGCTTGGTAACCGCGGCCAGCGCGATTTATAAGGATTTTTATATGAAGAATTATAGCTTTCATGTTACGTCCGGCGCTTACAATTTTTCTTATTTTGTAAAGGATGGCCTTAAAATAGGTGGCGAAAATATTGAGGTTGAGGTGCCCGCTTTTTCTTCTTCCGGGTTAGATATGAGCAGTATTGTGCCCGCTTTTTGGATTGAAATGCCAGATGATGCTTCAAACGAAAGTTCAATTTTAGAAGTAGTTTCCAATCCATCCAAAGAATTCAATTTGGCTGACCCCGTTTTTCTTTACTACGAAGTTTATAATTTATCCATAAATGATAATGGCGAAACGGATTACTCAATTGAAAGTAAGTTATCCCAAACTAACAAAAAAAGTGGTATCAAAAATCTTTTCGGTCTCCTTGGGTCTGGCACAAAAAAAGTAGTTTCCCTTAATGATAGAAGAACCGGTAGCAAGGTAAATGTAAATGAGTCCATTAGTTTTGATGTAAGCAATTTGGACAAAGGTGAGTACGAATTGGAGATTAACATTGTCGACAATATTTCAAAGCGCTCTACACTTAAAACCATCCCAATTACTCTTACAAAAAAATAAAAATTAAGCATTTCGGCCATCTCTACTTAACCTAAATCCAGCCGGTAATCCATTCCATCATCTGAGCACCATGGGAATAAACCTATCCAAAGATATGTAATTTTAATGACTTGGCAACCAACAATGTGGTACGCCGGATTAATTGAATGTAGTGAAGAGTATATCGTCTAGCCTATTCAGTATGGGCAGAATTAAGGAGACCGAAATGTCTTTATTTTTTGTCAATAGATGGAGCGTATTTATCACGAACCGAAAGCCTGGAATTCGGTTTTACAGAATTGGTATCGTCATACCCTGCGTACTGGTTCTATTTAGTTTGTCCGCATGCCGCGAGAGCAGCCCCAATGAGCCGGAACAGGTCAATAATTCTCTAACCATAAGTGTCACAACCCCAAATGTTATTTCCGGTAGCAGTGTTCAGCTTACAGCAACGCTCATCGGTGATGACGGTACAGCGAAAGACGTTACAGCGCAAGCTACCTGGAGTGTTTCACCCTCGTCTGCCGGAGAGGTGAATCTAAGTGGTCTGTTCAAAGCTTTTCAAAATCAAATTGGTATCGTGACCATTCAGGCTGATTATAAATCAGAAAAAGCAAGCACTGATATTCAGATTGATCCTCGAGCCGTCGCATTCGCCATCTCGCCCGCCATGCCAAATCTAGAAGCCGGAGTTGATCTCAGACTGAAGGCATTTGCCAGTTGGGAGGATGGGACAGAAGCAATTGTTTCAACTGGTATTTCCTGGCAAGTAACGCCGGGAGTCGCAGCTGAAATCGATGCAGAAGGCCTGCTTAGAGCCATCCCGGGCATGACAGGTTCTGAAACCGTCTCAGCGACTTTTCAGGTATATTCATCTACCAGCGAGGTGAATATTCAGGCTGTCTATCTCGAGAGGTTTGAAATGATAAACATTGATGCGGGCAAATTTATTATGGGAGACAACAGCGATAGTGCCTATAGCCGCAGCGGCACAGTTCTTGATCAGCGTCCTGAACACGAAGTTTTTCTTGATGCCTATGCCCTTGGGAAATATGAGATCACAAATGCACAATATGTTGTATTTCTCAATTCGGCCCTTGCCCGGGAAGATATTCTGGTGGATGCGGGACAAGTGAAAAAGAAGAAACCGCCACATCGATTTATGTTTATAACCCGAGTGAATGATTTTCCACAAGACCCTGCTGTACCGGTTTATATCCGGTTCAATGAATCTTCCGAAGTTAGTCAGTTTGAAGTGGTTCCCGGGTTTGAGAACCACCCGGTTATCCAACTCACCTGGTTTGGCGCTGAGGAATTTTGTCGATTTTACGATTTACGCTTACCGACAGAAGCGGAGTGGGAAAGAGCAGCACGCGCTGACCGCCGCCTGGAGTACGGGACTACTGATGGTACTTTATCCCACGACCTTGCTAACTATTATGGAACTGATGGGCAAGATACGTATGAATTTGTTGCGCCTGTAGGTTCGTTTCCAGCAAATCCATGGGGGTTTCACGATCTGTGTGGCAATGCCTTGGAGTACGCCTTCGACTTTTATGATGAGACTTATTATCAGAATAGTCCGACCAAAAACCCAACCGGTCCCGGCCCTGTTTTGGAAACTGGTATTCCTGATCCAAATCTATGGTATGTTACCAGAGGCGGAAGTTGGCTTTCTGGTGCAACTACACCTTTTTATAAGCTTTTTGTTTTTGATGAATTTTGGTTGCGCTCGGGATTCAGGGGAACCAAGCACCAGGCTAATGAAGAAGACCCCACCGCAGCGGGAGGTGTTCAGGTTGGTGTGAGAGTCGCTCGTTCTTTGCCTTGATTGTAGCTATTATTAAGAAAAGAAAAACTGCTTAAACGGGTTTGATAGAGGTGTGGGTTCTTTCAAACCAGTAAAATTTTTAAACCGGTTTCGAACGGGGTAAAAATCCGGCGTTTACTTCTGGATTAATATAAATGTAGCAAGGATGTTTTAAGGCTTTTAGTCTTCCAATATTTCCAAAACAGACCGCTTACCTTGTTTTGCAGAGGCTGCCATTAGAAGGGTTCGGAGCGCTCTGGCAGTTTGTCCGCGGCGCCCAATCACTTTGCCCATATCCCCATCGCCAACACGTAACTCAAAAATAACGGTTCGTTCGCCTGCAATTTCAATGACTTCAACTTCGTCGGGTTTGTCAACTAACTGTTTAATTATAAATTCAATAAACTCTTTCATTGGGGACCTCCATTGAGTTTCTACAATTAACCGTTTAACTGATCTACAAATCAAAACCTTTCGACTATTCTGAAAACGGATTCTCTACAATATTCTAATTCTATTTTTCCTAACTTTGAACAATGAATCTCAAGATCATCTTTCGGAGTTTTGCCGGTATACTTTGGCTATTGTCCTAAGTATTTTCTCAATGGCTCCGATCGCGTTTGATGGCGAATGCGCCGTAACGCATTGTCTTTTATTTGTCTTATTCGTTCACGGGTCAATTTGAAATGTTCACCAATTTCTTCGAGAGTTAAAGCGCGTTCCCCAACCAAACCAAAAGACAATCTAATAATCTCAGCTTCCCGAGGTTTTAAGGTAATTAAAATTTGACGAATTTCTTCTTTCAAAGATTCCTGCATTAAGAACTCATCCGGGGAAACATCGCCATCATTTTTCAAAACATCTAATAAATTGCTGCCTTCTTCCTGCTTTAATGGCTTTTCTAAAGATAGATGTTGGGCAGATGTTTTTAAAATATCTGCCACTTCGGATACCGCTATATCCAGACAATCTGCAACTTGATGAAGACTGGGTTCTTTTCCATGTTTCCTTTGCAATTTTTCAATTACATTGTGAACTTTATGAATGGCGCCTACGCGATTCATTGGCAAACGTACCATGCGGGTCTGCTCTGCCAGTGCCTGTAAAATAGACTGCCTGATCCACCAAACAGCATAGGAAATAAACTTAAATCCACGAGTTTCATCAAATCTTTGCGCCGCTTTCAATAACCCCAAATTGCCTTCACTAATCAAATCTTCTAACGGCAGGCCGCGACCCTGATACTGTTTGGCAACACTAATTACAAAGCGCAGGTTTGCCTTAACTAATTTATCCGATGCAAATGGTTCACCTTTTCGCACTCTTCGAGTTAATTCTATCTCCTCGGCAGGCGCAAGTGGTGTAAATACTACAATTTCTTCTAAATATTTTTCAATGGAGTTTCTTTGCCGATTCCCAGGTTTAAATTGTTCTTTTCTCATGTAGTCTCTTCATTTTCTCCCTCATCAGGAGACTGTTCTGAATTCTCGTCGGGCTCAATTTCACTCTTACCCTGTTTGCGCTGTCTTTTTTCTTCTCGTTTTTTTATCTTGGCTAATTCTTTCTTACGTTTTTCAAATTGATAATTTGTTCTTGCCACCTTGTTTTCCTTTTTAATGGGTATTTGTGTTATGAAAATATAAAGAGCGACTTTTTGAACTTAACTCTTTTACATTTATATATATAGTTAATAGGGAAAGTATTTTTATAAGTCAACATAAACTTTAATCAATATTTTTTACTATAAATATCCTGTTAAAAAGCAGGTAGGCAGATTGGGGGCTTTGGTGAGGAAATTATGCCCTTATAAAAAGGAATTTCGGTGAATCTCAGCTACTTAAAAACACAGCGTCCGAATTCTGCCGTAAGTATTATCAAGAGAAATTTAGTATTGATATAGATGAGGAGAACGCTGTGATTTTGTTTTTTAATGACTTAGGGCTGTTTTTTAATGCAAGGTTTATTCTTTGTCATTTTTTGTGATTAGAATTGGACTCCCTCCATAGGGTTTTTGTGATATAATTTGAAAGTTAATGATTAAACATGTCGCTTTTTAGGATTGAAATTCTGCTATAAAAGTCTTGGAATTTTTTGCTTTTCTGGACGAAAGGTAAATTTTAATTTTTTTGTAATTTTACGTTTCCTTGTGAGTTGGGTTGGTTTAATTACTATTTGCGGCTTCGATGAGGTTAATCTAAAAACTTATGTTTAATGCGAAGTCAATTCAGATAAAAATCAGATTCCAATTCGTATAGCAGGGAGAAAATAAGTTCTGTTTCTTTGCACCCGTCAAAAATTTTATACATTTCACGGTAGTAAAAATTCAGTTCTACGGAATGCGCCCTTATGATTCTTACAATATTTTCAGGATGTTTAAGTTCAATAAATTTCATAAAGGCACTCCTAACTAATAAACTACTTTTGATTAAGCAATATGTATTCCAGTTTCAAGATAATTAGATTATTGTAACTTGTGCCATTACTAATTGTTTTTCAATGGCTTATTTGAGTTCCCCAAACCACAAAATTGTTAACTTTGTATTGTTTTATAAAATGATAACAAGAATAGCCTAAAACTGGCCGACAATCAACCATTTATGAGAAGTGTTAGTTCATTCAAAAGCCTTGCTTTTTTAGCCGTTTCTTTTAATTTACACAAAATTAAAATCGCTTAACAAATTAACAAATAGATAGACTGAAGATTCCGCTTTTAAATTGATTTCAGAAAAACAGAAAATTTACGACGCAATTATTATTGGCAGCGGTTTTGGCGGTGCAATGACGGCGCACGTGCTCGTGAATAAGGGGATGAAGGTACTCATGCTGGAAAGGGGCGATTGGGTGCAACGCGGCACGCACAATTGGGATATTAATGGTTCTGTTGATTTAACGCCACACTACTCGAAGGAGATCTCCTACAAAATTTTGGCGGGTGGCAATAAGCCTTTTATGGGCGCTTATACATGTGTTGGCGGGCCATCAATATTTTATGGCGCTGTCTCCTTGCGTTTTAGGAAATCTGACTTTGTACCGGCAGATGAAATTACCGGATCATCGGGTGCAAACTGGCCGGTTAAATATAATGAGATGGAAGCTTACTATTCTAAGGCTGAGCAAATACTTGATGTGGCCGGTATCGCAGGAATAGACCCGAGCGAACCCTTTCGCTCAAGCGAGTATCCTCAACAACTCAATGGGATTTCCGATACATCAAAAATGATTTCTGATGCGGCCAGACGGTTACATTTAAAGCCTTTTCGGTTGCCACTGGCTATCAACTACTCAAAGAAAGGTGCTCGCGAAGAATGTGTTTCCAGCCCAACATGCGACACATTTGCTTGCGCCGTTTCAGCCAAAAATGATCTCGCCACCATTGTTTTGCCTGACCTGCTCACAAAGGGTCTTGAGCTAAAAACCAACACAATTGCAACCAAACTTATTGCGGAAAGCGGTAGAGTTTCTGGGGTGGAGTGTTTTGATAAAGGCAGTAATGAAAGCGTATGCTATACCGGTAAAACCATTGTGCTTTCGGCCGGAGCTTTGGCATCACCTCACTTGTTATTGGCTTCAAATCTGGATGGTATTAATCCCGCAGGGAAATTTATCGGGCGGTATTTGATGCGCCACTGCAATGCCATTGCATTTGGGTTTTTCATGAAGAAGCCTAATCCCAAGAATGAATTTCATAAACAAATCGGGATTCATGATTTTTATTTCGGACACCCGAGCATTACAAATCCAACAGGCAAATTAGGCACCATTCAGCAATTGCAAACGCCGCCGGTTGGGTTGGTCCATTCGATGGTGCCACCACCCTTTGGTAAATTACTTGGCCTTGGTGTGCCGCATTTAACCGGCCTCTTGGTTATGGCAGAAGACCAACCCGTATTTGAAAATCATGTAGCAGTTAACTTTGATGTAATAGATAAATTTGGTTTGCCCCAACTTAACGTGACTCATCATCACACAAAAAGAGATTATGCCGCTCGCGATGTTCTACTGAAAAATGCCAGTAAAATTTTGAAGAATGCCGGTGCGAAATTCTGTTATCTTCATAAAATAAAAACTTTCTCGCACGCCGTGGGCACGGTGCGAATGGGTGAAAATTCACAAACAGACCCGTTGGATGAAAATTGTAGTTTTCGCGGTTTGGAAAATTTGTTTGTGGTCGATGGCAGCTTTATGCCAACTTCTAGCGGATTAAACCCAAGCTTGACAATTTCTGCCAACGCCTTGCGGGTCGGCGAGTACATCGCCCAAAATGGAGCAAAATAATGAATTCGGAAATGAACCCCATTCGAGTTGCATTTTTGGGCTGCGGTTTTGCCACAAAACTGCACAGCAAAACCATTTCAAAAATCAACCAGAATGTGTCCTGTTATTACGCCAGCAGGGCTGCGGAAAAAGCGCAATCTTATAATCAAAGGTTTGACGGGGTTGGTATTTTTAGCAGCTATGAGGCCGCTATTCAATCGGATGAAGTTGATGTTATTTTCGTTGCCACACCACCGGCATCGCACATGGAGCTGACGCTTTCTGCTCTAAAAGCCGGTAAACATGTTATGGTTGAAAAACCGCCATTTCTAAAATCCAAAGATTTCGACACGATTGAAAAGGAGAGCAATAAGTCCGGCAAACAAGTTTTTATTGCTGAAAATTATTTTTATAAACCGTTACTTTCACACTTACAAAGCCTGATTAAATCAAAAATTATTGGTGAGGTTTTATTTGTACACATCAATGCGTTAAAGCAACAAAAAATTAAAGGCTGGCGCGGCGATACTAATTTGTCGGGCGGTGGTGCTCTTTTTGAAGGCGGTATTCATTGGATAAACTTTGTATCCAACCTTGGCCTCAATTTAAAAACTGTAAAGGGTTGGCGACCAGGCAGTTTGGAGGGGATGGATAAAAGTATTCTTATTAGTTTGGAGTATGAAGAAAAGGCCGTTGGTTCTTTGTACCATTCCTGGGAAACACCCTCGCTATTTAAAGGCCTTCGCATCTCAAAAATATACGGCACGGAAGGCAGCATCACTTTTGAGTCCAATGGAATTTTTATCATTGTGCGCGGACGGGAAAAGAAATTTATTTTTCCAGGTCTTAAAGATATTGCAGGGTACAAGGGTATGTTCGAAGATTTTTTTCAATCCATCCGAGAAGAGAAAGAACCGGACTTTACGTTCAGCCTTGCTAAAAAAGACATTGTAACCATCGAGAAAATTTATGCATCGATTAAATCATAATGGAATCGGAATAAAGGAGGAAAGAAATAAATGCAAGAATCTATCGCTTTGATTATCGGTTTGTGCGCTGGCTTACATACCTCAACCTGGGGGATGTATAAAGATGCGCCTTATGAAGGCTTTACCTGGATCAGGTATTTTCGTAGCACAATATTAAGTACAATTGTCGCGTTCGCTGTGGTAACTTTTGCCGAGCTTGATCTTACTCAGGCAAGTAACATGGTTGTACTTTATGGCTTTGTTTATGTAATAGAACGCGCCATCACAGAATACTACAAAACATTTTTACGGGAGCAAGATCAATCTAAATATTTTATCCCGATGCAGTTCAGTGTTATGGGTAATGTTGTAAAAAGCCGAGCGGCGAGACTTTCAGCTGGTTTTGGTTATCTCGTCGGAGTTACGGGGGTTGCTTTTCTTGTGCATTATCTGCAAAAAAGTGGTGCTATTACCAACAATTGGGTTGCGCTTTTAACTGTAGGCAGTTTTGGCGGCTGGATTTCTGCCTTCGGTGGCGCCTGGAAAGATGCTCCGAAAGAAGGTTTTGAAACACTGAAATTTTTTCGCAGCCCGGGTATGGCACTTGGTTATGCCATAATGCTTGCAAATTTTACAGATAATTACTTGTACATTTGTTTTGGCGGATTGGGGTTCACCATCGGCACGATTGAAACTTACAAGACATTTTTCTTTCCTAGCAAACCACGCGGCAAGTTTGCCGGCAAAGAAATTCAGTTTCCTGAATGGCTCAGTAAACGGCAATATTTTGTACCGCTTTACGTTGCAATATGGCTTGCAGTTATTGTAACACTTGTTATCGCATTTCTGAACCCGCATCAAGGATTGATTTGATAGAAATGGATTGTTTGAATTTTAGCTTTACTTCGATCAAATAGTGGAAGTCTTGGTGAGAATGTAGTGGCTTAGGGCATGCAGGGTGGGCGAAGGACAATTGCGCGCGTTAAGCTTTTCGATTTATTCTTCAGGAGACTCAGAGAGAAGTGCCGGCTTTACTGAGATTTTTTGGCTGTTACGAATGGTAACGGTGCCGGGCTTCGCACCTCGAGGTTTACTGACATCTTTCACGAAACAATAGTTAACGGTTACTTTGCCGCCATTTCGCATTTTTGAAAACCATGCCGCGAGAGAAGCGGCTTCACTCAGGTTGGTTTTGTCAGGTTTATTTTTTAGTTCCCCACTGCATAAAATAACATGGCTGCCGGGCACTCCGCTTACATGCATCCAGATGTCATTTGCCTTGCCTACTTTAAACGTAAGCTTATCATTGCTTGCATCATCTTGACCAACTAAAATTTCAAGGCCATCTGAACTAATAAAACGTTTTACTTTCAAAAATCTTCTTCGTCCCGCTTTTTTTGTTTTCTCAAACTATCAGCGAACAGTTTTTGAACCTTTGTAAGGTGATGTACATTATGATATATCGTAAACATGATCATTTCACGTACAGTAATTTTACCAAGTATTGGGTGTGGTAGAAAATATTTGTCAAAATACATTTCAGGCCAACTTTCCAGAACTGATGTTAAACTCAGAATGGCTTTATCCCAATTTTGAAAAACCTTAGTACGAATACTTTCGGCGTCATCTTGTGCGGCAGGTATTTCCATAAACTCCGGCGCAAAACTGCCGGCTTGTGCCCCCCTTGCAAGCGCACCTTGATAAAACTTTCGCATCTCGTGGTACTGTCGGGAAGGTCGATCTGATTTACCCCACTTAAAACCAATAACTGTCCTTGGCAAGCGCAACGCAAGCGTAATTGGTTTAACACATTTAACAAGATGTCTCAATGTATCTGAAGGCGACCAATTATCCTTGCTACGATCGTATAAATCATCCAAAGGTAAACTTCCAATCGTACTTCGTACTTCCTGGTGCGTTTGCCCAAGTGCTTTGATTAAATCTTGTTTATTGAATGGTCCGATTACAGACATTTTTCCCTCCCTCCGGCGGTTCTAAAAAAAAGCGTCGAAGCCCTCCCCGGTTTATACGAACTTTAAATTTCCCGACCCGAGTGAACAGTTAGCATTTTATCACCCACAAAGATATATTTTTCGGCAGACATAAATCAACTCTAAAGCTTTACGTATCCCAATAGATGTGAAACTGCAAAAAAAAAATAATATCTGCAAGCAAATTATTACATTTACTTTACAGAAAGTCTTTTCCGTAAATTACTCGATATTTAATTTATAAGTAACCGGAAGCCAATTTTTAGCCTGGCAAGAGTTTGCCGGGCAAACAAAGGTTGGTTCATTAACATTGGGTATTAGGTTGCGATTAAATGTGCTTTTGCATTTCCCACAAACTATGTATGCCTGGTAAGGAGATATTTCGAAATAATTGGGCACAACTGCTTTTTTTTGGGCTGCTTTTCGGCGCCACTCTTTACGCTTTTCCGGAGTCGGCCCAAACATTATAGAATTTATCTTCAGTAAAAATTTCTTTAATCATTTCCATATTTATTAAGAACCTCAAGGATAATTTCAGTTTGACTTAGTAATGCCTTTTCAATATGAAAGCCTGAATAATATATATTCATATCTTCCGTTCCCCAAACTTTCTTTATTGATAATTCTAAGAATGTGTGGCCGGAGATAATTTCAGGCAATTGTATTTTTGCGGTGAAAGTGGCATCGCGTGTAATTGGCTCCTGACTCATCAGTTGAAACCCATCGACTGTTAAATCTAATACTTGGCCCATTATTTTTTTTGATTTGGTGTCAAAAACATCCAGCAAGCAATTTAGTTGAATTCTTTTATGACGGCGTTTGTTTTCCATTTTCCATTACTAGTTTGAATTGAATATCATTTTAAATATCGGAAACTTTGATTGAAAATTGATAAAGCAAAAAAAATAAAGGGAAGGAAGAAAAGAGCAGTCAATGAGAAGAATTGAAAGAGTCTGGTTCTTCCCACTCTAAAAATTGCTTGATATCGCTTTTAATTGACTTTAAAACGAAACTCAAAACTGTGGCATCATCAAGATAGCCACCCAGCGGTAAAAAGTCGGGAATAATATCAAAGGGATTAACAAAGTAAATAACGCTGGCTAAAGCAAGTATGATTGATTGTAAAGGCAGAATCGCATAATCACCGGTTTTCCAGGCCTTCAGCAACCGAAATAATGTTTGCAGATCATTCCAAACATCCTCTAAAACGGAGCGGTTTCGGTTGGCCTTTGCTGTGGCTTCTTCTAAAAGATACCCGGCCTTCTCCTTATCTTTGGCAAACTCCTCAGCTTTATTTTTTGCGCTGGTGAATTCACGTTTTTGATCTGGCCTATCCATGTTCATATAAATATCGCTATTTTTTTGAAGATAATTTTAATGCGCTGAAATCACCGCCAGTTGGGTTTTGGAAGACCCGCAAATCGAATTCAGGAATAACCGCGAGAATATGATCGAAGATATCGGCTTGAATTGCTTCGTAATTTGCCCAGGCTTTATCCGCGCTGAAGACATAAATTTCTATCGGCAGGCCCTCAGCGGTTGGTTTTAATTGACGCACCAGGAAGGTCATATCTGTGTTAACCATGGGGTGATTATGTAAATAGGCGACAACATAAGCACGGAAAGTTCCAATATTGGTCATACGTCTGCCATTTGCGAGGCTTGAATCATCCACCTTTGTATTTTTATTGAATTCCGATAATTCAGCCTTCTTTTTTTCAACATAGGCAGCAATATATTGGATTTTAGAAAACCGTTCAATCATTTCTTTATCACAAAATTTGATAACGCTCATATCTATGGCAATAGCGCGTTTGATACGACGGCCAGCTGATTTTTCCATACCCCGCCAATTTTTAAACGACTCGCTGATTAAAGCATAGGTTGGGATAGTCGTAATAGTTTTATCAAAATTCTGAACTTTAACCGTAGCAAGAGAAACTTCTAAAACATCGCCATCGGCGCCATAATTTGGCATGGAAATCCAATCGCCATGGGCGATCATCTTATTGGCGGTAAGCTGTATGCCGGCTACAAATCCCAGGATCGCATCTTTGAAGATAAGCATCAAAATAGCTGACAATGCCCCCAAGCCACTTAATAGGTAAAGCGGCGTTTTATTTAGTAAAATTGAAACAATAAAAACACCGCCAAAAAAATAAAGGGCGATTTTAATAATCTGAACAAGGCTCGTAATGGGTATTTCTTTTGAAATTTTAAAAGTATTATAAATATCAACGAGTGCATCCACAAGAGCATCTAAAATCAGGATAAGTAAAACGATGATATAAATGTGGGTGATGTTCATAATAAAAAAAACAACTTGCGGCAGTTCAGATAATGCCTGAGGAATGAGAGCATAAATGACCCAAACCGAGGCCAAACGGCCTAACCGGTTGATGATATTCTGATTCAGAAAAATATCATCCCAATGGTTTTTTGTTCGGACGACAATCTTGTTTACTATCCGCGGTAAATATTTACGGGAGATATAAGCTGTGATAGCGCTGAGTAAAAGTACACTCAGAAATGACAACAAATTGACCGAATAAAATGTTGTCTCTGCAGGAAGGCCTTTAGCGATCATCCAGTTTTGTAATAATTCATGCATAATTTGCTAGTCCGATCTGTATGGTCTGTCGCGTTTCAAGCTGACCATCTTTTTTAATAGAGTTAATATCACACTATAATTTCCATAATCACTCTTATTGAATGAGTTTATGTGACCTGGATACGTAAAAAATAATTGCGTTTAATTTAAAAATTAATTGGAGGAATACAAAAGTTAAAGATATAAATTCAGCTTATGGTACCCGTAAAACTCTTTCAACCAAATTCTGAATAAGTTGTAAATTCTTTGGGTCAATGACCCGAAGCTGAAAGCCTGTATAAAAAGTTTCGAAATCATCTTCTCTTCTACACCAAATACTAACGGCAGTAAAGGTAATTTGCTTTCGTCTGAAAAAGAACCCAGGCAGGCTAATGTTAAAATGAAAAGTGTGTTGTGCCTCAAATAACCTTTTGCTGCGCATCATGAAACCCTCAGGCGTGATGTCGATCAATCTACCAATGGGCTGCTCGGCATTGCCACAAAATATATCCAGGTGGTCAGCCAGGTTTTTTCTTTCATATTTTCGACGGTCTTCCAAGACAATCCTCGTTTTCATTTAATAGAGAAACTCTACCTAAAGAAAAGTATCGGAATTGCTTTGAAAATACAAAAGCCAAAAAGTAAAAAAAAAGAACTAATTTCATTTTGGAACGAGAATAGAGCAATTTGCCACAAAGGGAGTAAATTTGGTTAATAATTTGTGGCTTTACTGGATAAAGATGAGGCAGATTAGTCCAATTTTTTTTGCAAAATTTTAAAGAACATTATAGGGTTGGACAACTAAGCGGTTATCATTTTCCCAGTTGATTTATCATTCCTTTCACAGCGGCCGGCAAATCGGCGGGCAGCACAATAACTTTTGAATTATCGGAAATCGATATTTTCCGAAGTGCGTCAATGTACTTTTCACCTAATAGAAATGTAATTGGCAGGTCATTATCCTTAATTGCCTCTGAAATAAATTGAATAGCGCGTTGATTGGCATCTGCCAAAACGATGGTTGCATCGGCATCTAATTTGGCAGCTTCGGCACGCCCTTCGGCCTCTAGAATGTTAGCATCTTTTTCACCGCCGGCACGAATAACTTTTGCCCGACGTTGTCTTTCAGCGGCGGCTTGTTCTTCCATCGCTTTTTGCATGGTTTCGGATGGTGTGATATCTTGGATTTCTACAGTTTTCAGTGTAATGCCCCACTCATCGATATCGTCGGCGATCCCAGCTTTCAATTTTGACTTTATTTCTTCGCGGGAAG
This sequence comes from Candidatus Zhuqueibacterota bacterium, assembly GCA_029262035.1. Taxonomy (GTDB): domain Bacteria; phylum Zhuqueibacterota; class Zhuqueibacteria; order Oceanimicrobiales; family Oceanimicrobiaceae; genus JAJDAE01. Next base: position 401 of record JAJDAE010000002.1, on the reverse strand, counting down.
AAAGGGCATCGTCCAGACTCATTTCACCGATGATAGAGCGGAGCGAGGTTTGCACTAAATTTTTTATAGCAATTTCATAGTCTTCAATACCATAAACCGATTTTCGGGGGTTGTTGATGTTGATGTAAGCCACGGCATTCGCGATAATAACTACATTATCATATGTGATAACTTCCTGTGACGGAATGTCGAGAACAATATCTTTGGTAATACTTTTGTAGGCCACCCGATCCATTAAGGGAATGATAACATTCAGACCAGGTTCTAAAGTGCGGTTATACTTGCCCATGCGTTCTACAACGTGTTTGTTACCCTGAGGTACAATAGTGATCCCAAAACCAATTACTGTCGCAGTAATGACAAACATCAATAATAAATAAATCATGGATTCCATTAAACCT
>JAJDAE010000001.1 GCA_029262035.1 Candidatus Zhuqueibacterota bacterium | reverse complement strand
AGCAGATCGTGAAGATTTCTTTTAAGAAAAGAGCGGCTAAAACCACCTTGCAGCCAATCTTTTCACTTGATTGCAAATAAAAAGATTGTGATCTTTAAACCTGAATTATTCATAAAATTTAAATGATGTGCCTGGCACTTAGTAGATTTTTATAAGGTTAGCAAATAAGCAAATATTTAATAGCTTTTACAGTTTTGAGTAAGTGCCAGGCACATTTTTGCCAGTTTGTCAATAATAGATGTTAAAATACAAAAGGCGGGATGAATGACAAACAATGATTTAGAAATAACCCCATCAGTTACGGTTCATGAACTACTCGCAGCATATCCGGAACTTGAAGATGTCCTGATAGGAATCGCGCCGCCCTTTAGAAAACTGAAGAACCCTGTTCTTAGAAAAACGGTGGCTAAAGTCGCAACAATAAAACACATTTCATCAGTTGGAGGAGTGCCACTTACCGATCTGATTGAAAAACTTCGAGATGCTGTCGGACAACCCCGGAGCAAAGAGCAATATCTTGATGAAGAATATTTCGGTGAGCAACCTGGGTGGTTTTCTCCTGACAAAGTAGTTCTATCAGTTGATGAAAATAAGGTTGCAAACAAGAATGAAATGACACTGGTTGGTATTCTTCGAGAGTCAAAAAACGTAAAACCTGGTGATATAATTGAACTGGTTACAACATTTCTTCCCGCCCCGGGAATCGACGCCCTTAGAGCAAAGGGCTATTCAGCCTGGGTGAAAAAAGAAGATGACGGTAGCATAAAGTCATACTTCCTAAAGCCTCAGACTGAACGTCTGGAAAAAGATATTTAATATAACAACATTTCGACGCGACATTTTCAACAAAAAGACAAAACCCAATTTCTACAAACGAAGGAAGATTATGAGAAATTTATATCTAATCAAACTAACAAAGAGCAGCATTATAATTGCACTGGCTTTACTTATTAGCACACAGCCGATAAAAGCACAAAATTTCTTGAATGAGAATGATGGCAAGGCTCAGATTATGATTCTTGGAACGTTTCATTTTAAAGATAAGGGACTTGATTCATATAAACCTCAATATAACATTGATATTCTCTCAGAAGAAAAACAAGCCGAGGTCAAAAAAATCATAAAATTGCTTGAAAGTTATGAGCCAACAAAAATAGCTGTTGAAGTCAAAACAAACCGCCAGGCTTACCTCGATTCACTATATAATGAATATTTAGCTGGAACCTTTGCCCTCCCAAGCAACGAAATCTACCAATTCGGGTTTCGTCTCGCTCGCCATCTCAGCCATGAAAAGGTTTATGCAATCGATGTAAAAGGACGTTCCTACTTTGTTGATCTAACACAGGAAGAATACGACGCAAGAGTTCAGAAGTTAAAGAACACCAATTTATTACACCGCGACTGGAATACTCGGTACAAAAAACTTTATACCTATGGCGACTCTTTAAAAATGTCACACAGCTTGCGTGAACATTTGCTTTACCTTAACTCAGAGGAACGACTCAGAAAAGGGCATGGGCACTACCTTGTGGATACTTTTAAGTTCAGCGCGGGAGATGACTATCTTGGTCCGGATATGGCTACAAGATGGTACAATCGTAACTTGCGGATTTTCAGTAATCTTCAGAGAATAACCAAAACCCAGAACGAAAAAATCCTGCTGATAATTGGAGCCGGGCATGTTCCAATTATACGGCACGCAGTTGAAAGCTCGCCTGAATACCAACTTGTAGAAGTGAGTGAGTATCTACAAATCAGATAATATTCCATACTGTTATAACATCGAACTTAACAGACTTCTCCGAAAAATGGAATCTCCATGAATTTTATTTTTCTCTCAACTCAAAGAAAGCGCTGTTGTTTTCTCTGCGTTATTCTTTTTAGAACTTTCTGTATCCTCTTTACAAACTCAGGTGCAGCCATCCGGCTTAAATACTCGTTTGACGCTGGCAGGATATTTTTCCAGGAGCTGCGCGGGTCTTATTGGCCGCGGCATGAAGTTGCCACCACAATTCGGACAAATACCGTTTAATTTTGTCTCAACACAGTCTTTACAAAACGTGCATTCAAACGTACAAATCAAAGCCTCTTCAGATGAAGGCGGTAAGTCTTTGTCGCAGCATTCACAATTTGGTTTGAGTTCTAACATTTATATTCTCCGCTACTTTTAATTGCAGTCAGACTTTTCTTCCGGGAAGTACATAAATATATCAGCCTCAAAAACAACATGCAAGTTACAATTGTTTCTCCCATTTCATAAAGTGAGAGGATTTTAATACTCACTTCTTGTATCTTCCGCAGGTTTAACTTTTAACGAAAGGAGTATATATGAATACAAGAACGAACGCAGCGATTTTAGTGATTTTTCTCATTAGCACTATCAGCAGTTTTGCACAACAACGCACGTCGCCGCACCCCGATGCACCGGTTGAGTTACAGCAGTTTAGCTTTATTATCGGCAACTGGGAATGCGACGGCAAATCCAAGCAGCAGGATGGTTCTTACACCGAATGGCAGGCTACATGGAAAGGCTACTACAATCTGGACGGCTTCCAAATTGCTGATGATTTTATTATGACCGATGCGGACGGCAAATATACTTTTTTTGGAACCACTTATCGCGGTTATAACGTTGCCGAGAAAAAGTGGGACATTAAATGGTACAACGCGCTGCAAACCAAATGGATCGACATTGAGGGTGAATTTAAAAACGGTGAGATGCACTTGCTGGGTAGAGGCAGCGGTGCAAAAGGTGACTTCCTGACACGCATTAAGTTCAAGGAAATTACCGCAAACAGCTTTACCTGGAAAAACGATATTTCTTTCGACGACGGCAAAACCTGGACAATGGATAATATCGTGGTGAAAGTGAAGCGATTGAACTAATTTGTTAAATCTCCAACTTCATAATTCACATACATTTCAGGTTGAGCAAAACAAAAAGTTGAAAATTTACTTATAGTTATTGGAGAGCAAATGAAAAAACGACACATAATTCTTTTTTTAACAATCTTCTGCGTGCCATTATTCGCTCAGGAAAAGACTCATCATCAACAAGTCTCGATTCAACCAGTAGCTGAGGAATATGTCAAATTATATACAAGCACTGAGTTTGATAAATACGCAGCGTTCTACACAGATGACAGTATTTTTGAAGACCCCACGACCGAGATATTTTCACATGAAAAAAATCACGCTGCGCCGGTTGGCAAACAAGCCATTATGGAATTTCTAAAAAAAGGCTTTAAGGGTATTTTTGATGGGCAATATATTGTTGAAAAAAAATTCTTTGCCGGTGAGTATGCAGTATTTCATGGCGTTTATCATTACAAGACCAGGGGTGAGCGTTTTGGGTTAGAAAAACCACACTTGCAATTTGATTTGCCATTGGTCATTATATTAAAAATTCATGCAGGCAAGGTATTGCATCACCAGGATTATGCCGATTACAGCAAATGGTTCGAGCAGTATAACGCGCAGAAGTAGGAGCGCGATAAACGTAAGTTTATGCAAAGGGATATTTTTGAAAATATTGTATCCCATGTAGCCAAGTAGTCATTCCCGAATGCCGTAATCGG